>PWUO01000063.1 GCA_003562555.1 Dehalococcoidia bacterium | reverse complement strand
GCTGCTCGAGGGCGCCGGAGACGGCGTAGTGGAGATGAGCGAGGGAACTCTCTATCAATTGCTGCACCGGCTGGAGATCGCGGGACACATCCGATCGGAATCGGAAGCAGAGGGACGGTCACGACCACGCAAGTACTACGCCATTTCCGGGGAGGGGCGTGCACACCTGCGCATGTTGCGTACCGAGTGGAGCGCTCTTGTCACCGCGATGCAGGAGATGCTTACGACATTCGATGAGGTGAATGAATGACCTGCGAACTGGAGATCATCGAGAGATAGGCACGGGAATTCGAACGCCGTCTGGTGGGAACGCAGAAGGAACGAGCGCATACGAAGGCAGCACTGGTGGAGCTGCTGTTCGACGCCGCTGAGGCAGGAGAACTGGACAAGGCACTGGAGCGACTGGGGAAGTCCGGTATCGACTGCAGCTTCGTTCGCACGAGAGAAATCGATGCCGTCCGCTCACATGCCGGAGCAACTCATCGCCGCGGCGATCGACAATCTGCCGCTGATATGCCTCGCCGTGGTACTGCTCATCCAGAGCATTATGCAGGAGACCGGATTGTTGTGGCATTTCCCCCGTTTGTCTATGCACAGTTCGGAAACATATACCTGGCTTCGCTGCCATTCGGACCGTTTAACGTGTACAATGACGGCCTCCTCTATGTAGTTGGCATGCCCCTCGCGCTTGCCTGGTCCATCATCGTACGTGGTATCATGGCAAGCCGGACCGGAAGCACCCCCGGCAAGCGGATGAGAGGATTGAGGGTGATCAGTGAATCCGGGACGAGAGTGAGCCTGAGTGCAGGCATCATCCGCCGTCTCAGTTTCCTCCTGGGCCCGGCGGCATGGCTCGACTGGGTGCCCGCACTCCGGGGAGATCGCCAGAGAATCCTGGACCACCTCGCAGAGACGAGGGTGATCGTTACCATACCTGACACAGTCGCTGCTGCCAGCCATGGAACCGCAGGCAAAACCCGGGGAGGACGGTCGTGAAAAAGGGTGTCCCCATCGAAGAGTCAGACTTGCTCACGGAACGCGTCACAGATCTTGCCATCACACTGGGAGCGGTTGAGTTGGGCGTCGCTCCTGTCGAGCGCTTTCGGGATGGGACACACAACTCAGCTGATGATCGTGTCACCTATCCATCGACGGGCTATGCACCAGCGGATCTGCTGCCCGATGCACGCAGCGTAGTTGTTGTGGCTGTGCGAATCCCCGACGGCGTGCTCGCATCGAACCTCGCGCCACTCGACACGACGTATGCGTTCGGCAACTTCGGGTACGTGCATCTCAACCGCCTGCTGAATACGATTACGTACGACGTCGCACGTATGCTGGAGAGCTGCGGATGGTGCGCGCTTCCACTCGGTGCATGTGGCTCAGCCAGATGCGACCGGAAATCATACGAAGCAGGAAACACGATCGGCCCTCTGCACGGAGTATTCAACCTGAAGCGGGCAGCGGTACTCGCCGGTACCGGACGCCGCACACGAAGCGGAATGGTCGCGACTCCCCGGCATGGCACCCGTGTCCGGCTTGGTGCCGTCATCACAACCGCCCCCCTGGTCAGCAGTCCCATGCTCAACGGCGCGCCATGTCCAACTCAATGCCGCACCTGCATCGACGCGTGTCCCATGAACGCCATCACGACAGAAGGCCACGTGAATCACGTGAAGTGCTTCTCGGACAAGGGTAGGCGTGGCACCACCGCCCCCGAGATACTCGACGAAATGTCGAGAGCCTTTCCACCTGTGGGAGCATCGAGCGGCTACCTACCACACGAACAGGCTGCGATCGATGGTTTCGGCAACCGGGTGTGCAGAGTGGCGTGTATGGCACTCTGTCCACTGTGGAAGGCGACGTGACATTCTACAGTCGGCGTCAATTCACACTACGCGTCCGACCATTCGAGGTCTCAGGTCATCTGATCAACCCCGTTCACGCGTCCTATTATGTCACGTTTATGTTGCGCCATTGCCCCTGACATCCCATCCATATAGAATCTGATTGAGGAAGGACGGGGACGCGCAATGAACAATGTAGAGATGGGTATCATCGGAGGCAGCGGACTCTACCAGATCGACGGCCTGACTGATGTAGAGGAGAGGGTGGTAGACACTCCGTACGGAGCGCCCAGCGATGCGATAGTACTTGGGACGCTGGAGGGCCATCGGGTGGCGTTCGTGCCTCGCCACGGGGTCGGCCATCGCATCAATCCATCAGAGGTCCCCTACCGAGCCAACATGTACGCCCTGAAGCTGCTGGGTGTGCAGCGAGTCGTCTCAATCAACGCCGTGGGCAGTTTCCGGGAAGAGATGTCCCCGACGGATATCGTCATACCGGACCAGTTGATCGACCGTACCCGGCAGCGCGCGAGTACGTTCTTCGAGAACGGCATGGTGGCCCATATCGCCTTTGCTCACCCGTTCTGCCCTGAGATGAGGTCACTCGCCTGTTCCGCCGCAGCTTCCACGGGCGCAACCATCCACGGCCGCGGCACCCACGTCGTCATAGAAGGCCCGCAGTTCTCCACACTGGCCGAATCCGTGATGTACCGTTCCTGGGGGGCGGACATTGTCGGCATGACATCGCTGCCCGAGGCGAAGCTCGCCCGGGAGGCGGAGATGTGCTACGTCTCCGTCGCCTTTGTGACTGACTACGACTGCTGGCATCCAACACATGGATCGGTCACCACGGAGATGATTCTCTCCTGCCTGACGAGAGGCGCTGAGACGGCCCGCACAATCGTTCGCGGCGTCGTACGTGACCTTCCTCAAAGTAGATCCTGCGGATGTGGATCGGCATTAAGCGACGCAATAGTGACCCCTACCCACCTTGTTCCTCAGGAGACCATGGACAGGCTGGCTCCGCTGGTGAATCGCTACCTGGCCAACCAGCCACGATGACATCCGTGCCCGCGCCCGCAGATGTGCATGCTCGCTCCACGAGGATGATATGGGCCAGGCGAACCCGGCAAACGGGCGCGTACCGTGGGAGATGTGCAGCATGCGAATGACCATCGTGCCATTGAATGGTGTCGACGCACAACTGATTCAGGCAACCGTGCAGCGCCTGAAGGACATCCTCCCCTGGGAATATGAGATTGCGCCTCGCTGCGGCGACCCGGAGGAAGCGGCAGGTACGGTCGCCCTTAACGTGGCTGACCTGTTCGAGCGTCTTCACAGAAGTCATCAGCCCAACCAGTTGACCATCGGTGTGACATCGTGCGACCTCGTGGCGCCAGGATTGGACTATGTATTCGGGTACGCAGCTCCAGCGCAGGCCGCAGGCATTATCTCGCTCGCCCGGCTCTCAAACACAGGGGGCGATCAGCGGATCCTGGCGGAACGAGCCGCAAAGGAGATACTTCACGAGACCGGCCATTTGCTTGGCCTCGGTCACTGTGGCGATCCAGCCTGTGTGATGACCTACTCGCAGACCTTGCAGGACACCGATAATAAGTCATGCAGCTACTGTAGGCGCTGCGTGAGAGAACTTTCTCGACTGCCTGAGATTATCGCCGAAGGATAGAGGGAATGACATGAACTTCGATCACGATGAACAACAGGTGCTCTTTCGCTCAGCAGTACGGGAATTCGTCGAATCGGAGGTCGCCCCCAACGCCGCCCACTGGGAGGAAGAGGAGCGATTCCCGTGGGAAGTCTGGCATCATCTGGCCGACCTGGGGCTGTGCAGCCTGGCTTTGCCTGAGGAGTACGGAGGTGGAGGAAGCGGCAAGACGATGCTGTGCATCGCGACCGAGGAGCTTGCGCGCGCCTCGGGCGGCCTTTCAGTGGCATACCTCGTTAGCTGCGGCGTCGCCATGGACGGCATCTGCATGCACGGTACCGAGCAACAGAAGTCGAACTACATCCCGAGATGCTCGCGCGGTGAGATCGCCTACTTCGCGCTCACCGAACCTGAGGGGGGCAGCGATGTCGCGACTATGCGAATGCGCTATAGGGAAACTGCTGCGGGCTACGAACTCAACGGAACCAAGACGTTTATCAGCAATTCAGAGGAGGCGTCCTTTGGCGTCGTATTCGCCACAAGGGACCCGAGTCTCGGCCACCGCGGGGTGAGTGCCTTCGTCGTGGAGCGCGATACTCCGGGATTTTCGATCGGCAGACGTGAACGTAAGACCGGACAGCACTGCTCCTCGACCAACGAGATTATCTTCGACCAGTGCGTGGTGCCAAAGAGCGCGCTCATCGGTGAGGAAGGGGAAGGACTCATCATCGCGCTGGAGTCCATCGACAAGAGCCGCGTCAGCGTCGCGGCACAGGCACTCGGCATTGCACGCTCGGCATACGAAGAGATGGTGCGCTATGCACAGGAACGGCATGCGTTCGGCAAGGCGCTGGCACAGCTTCAGGCGATACAATGGATGATCGCCGACTCCGCCACCGAACTGGAGGTGTCTCGATTGCTCACCTACCGGGCAGCGTGGCTCATCGATCGCGGCAACCTTGCCGTCAAGGAGTCGGCGATGGCGAAACTGTATGCCAGTGAAGCTGCGGGACGCATCTGCCATCGCGCAGTTCAGGTATTCGGTGGCATCGGATACACCCGCGAGGCCTCAGTCGAACGCTACGCAAGGGATCAGCGCATCACCGAGATATACGAGGGCACGTCCGAGATGCAGCGGTGGGCCATTGCACGGCAGGTTCTCGGTATGAAGTGAGCGTTCCCGCCCCTGTCCGGTTCGCTATGATGCCCAGCGCTGCGCTGGTATAATCAGTCCGTCAGTCTGCGCAAGGAGGTTCAGACCCATGAGAAAAGTAGCGATAGTCGGCGTCGGGCATACGCCCTTCACCTTCGCGGCTGAGAAGTCCTCAGTCGAGCTTTTCAACGAAGCCGCGATGGACGCCATCATCGAGTCCGGCATTTCAGCCAAAGATGTCCAGGCGCTCTACGTAGGCAACGTACTTGGCGACTTCTCGGAAGGGCAGATCATGATCCAGTCCTACATTGCGGACGACCTGGGCGCCACGAACATTCCCGCCACCCGCTACGAGGGTGCGTGCGCCTCGGCCAGTCTTGCGATACGCGACGCGTTCATGTGGGTTGCGTCCGGCTTCTATGACATCGTCCTGGCCGGAGGCGTGGAAACATCAGCCAAGATGGGCACACCCCTCGCCACCAGGACATTCGCCATGGCTCACGACTCGCACTACGAGTATCCAGCCGGCCTGACGTTTCCTGGCCTGTTCGCCATGCTTGCCCATCTTTACACGGCAAAGTACGACGTTCCGCTTGAGCGTCTGAAGGAACAGATGGCGCTGGTGACCGTACAGTCACATAAGTACGGTGTGCACAACAAGTACGCGCAGTTTCAGAAGGAGATCACGGTAGAGGACGTCCTCAAGAGCTTCATGGTCTGCAGTCCATTGCAGCTTTACGATTGCTGCCCGTTCTCAGATGGAGCCGCAGCGATGATCATTGCGTCCGAGGATGTAGCGAAGAAGCTCACCAGTAAGCCGGTCTACATAGCCGGTGTCGGACAGGCATCGTCGGGCAAGCTCAGCGCGCAGAAGGACTACGCACCCAGGATTCGTGCCCGCGAGGTCTCGGCGAAACAGGCATATGACATGGCGGGCATCGGCCCGGATGACGTCGATCTGTGCGAGTTGCACGACTGCTTCAGCATCGCAAGCATCATCGCAGTGGAGAGCCTTGGCTTCGCCGAATTCGGCAAGGGTGGCCAGTTGTGGGAGACGGGACAGGCCGACCGCGGTGGCAAGGTGGCCATCAACATGTCCGGCGGACTAAAATCCAAGGGACACCCCATCGGCGCCACCGGCGCGTCTCAGGCCGTCGACATCGTACACCAGATGCGAGGCGAGGCTGAGCCGGGTCGACAGGTCGAGGACGTCAAGATAGGACTTACCGACACGCTTGGCGGCGACGGAGTGCTGTGCAACATGGTGCTCAAGAGGGGCTGGTAGGCTCCAGAGAGGAGACGCGCAATGGAATACAAGCTTACGTTCAAGGAGTACAACAAGTCGCTCAAGAGGGGGAAACTCCTCGGGCTCAAGTGCAACGACTGTGGGAAGTACACCTGTCCACCGAAGATGGTCTGCCAGGAATGTGGTTCAACCAGCGTCGAGGTCGAGCAACTGAAGGGCAGCGGCAAGGTAGTGACCTTCACCGTTTCGTACGTCCCCGCCGAGGGCCGAGACGCGGAGGTGCCCTACACCGTAGTAATGGTCGAACTGGATGAAGGTCCGTGGCTCCTGGGCAACCTTACCGACATCGACCCTAACCGGATCTCTCTGGACCTCATCGGGAAACAGGTGAAACTGGGGAGCAAGATGAAGTCTCTCCCGGGAGACACGTACATGATGGGAGACAAGGAGGCGGAGGGTTCATTTGCCCGAGCGACGTTCGTGTTCGCATAACGAACCGTGCAGGCACACTCCCTCTCCCTCACCCGAAGAACTGGCAGGGGCACTGAGGCTTCCGGAGTCATATCCACACAATCCCGGACGTGTGGATTTCCTCCAGACCCAGATGTCCCTGCTCTTCCTCGCGGGCGACCTCGTCTACAAGGTCAAGAAGCCGATCAACCTGGGCTATCTCGACTATTCCACCTTCGAGGACAGACGCTACTTCTGCGAACAGGAAGTCCACCTTAACCGCAGGCTCTGCCCTGATGCCTATCTCGGCGTCGTTCCGATAACGAGGGACAGCCAAGGATACCTCCATGTTGAAGGTGAGGGACAGGCGGTAGAGCATGCGGTAAAGATGCGGCGCCTGCCGCCGGAGCGTATGCTCGACCGTCTGCTTCATGAAGGGACAGCTACAAGTGCGATGATGCAGGCCATCGCATTAAGACTGGCGGCATTTCACAAGAACGCAGCCACTTCGCCGGAAGTATCCGCGTTCGGCAGTGCCGAAGCCATCCGAATTAATACAGATGAGAACTTCGAACAGACGATGTCGAACGTGGGGACCACAATCACGCAGGCAAACCACGTGCTGCTTCGCGATTACACCGACCACTTTCTATCCACGCAGTCCACACTTCTCGCCCGGCGGGTCGAGGAAGCGCGAATACGTGACTGTCACGGCGACCTGCACGCAGCCCACGTATGCATGACGAACGGCATCTGCATCTACGATTGCATCGAGTTCAACGACCGGTTCAGGTATGGAGACGTCATCTCGGAAGTGGCTTTCCTCGCGATGGACCTCGACAGGCTTCGCAGGCGTGATCTGTCACGTGCTTTCGCGGACGAGTATGTATCTGCCGCCGAGGACGCAGGAGCACTTGAACTCATGTCGTTCTACAAGTGCTACCGTGCGGTGGTGCGGGGGAAGGTCGAAGGTTTTAAACTGAGCGACCCGATGATTCCAGACGACGACAGGCGCAAGGCACGGTGGCTGGCACGGACGTATTTCCAACTGGCACGCAGCTACGCAACGGGCCATGGGATCATGGTGATTATGTCCGGACTTACCGGCTCCGGCAAGAGCACAGTGGCCGAACGACTCGGATCTCTGCTGGCAGGCACGGTAGTCTCGTCGGACGTAGTGCGAAAGCAACTGGCCGGGCTGACGACCGCTACACATCGATACGAGCCTTTCGGACAGGGCATATACACGCCCGAGTGGACACGGCGAACATATGACGAAATGCTGCGCCAGGCGCAGCCAGTGCTTGCCTCGGGAGGCTGTGTTATTCTAGACGCATCCTTCCTGAGATCTCGTGAGCGCACACTCGCCATTGGGACGGCGAGTCGAATTGGCGCAAGGGCGGTGCTGGTGGAATCTACAGCGCCGCACGAGGTCCTGTTACAGCGCCTGACGGAACGGCAGGGTGCTGCAACGGCCTCGGATGGCAGGCCGGAGATACTGGAGGCCCAGATCCCCTGCCGAGAGGAAGTGGTCGAATTCTCAGAAGATGACCACATCAGGATCGACGCAACTCAGGCAACCAACGCCATCCTGGAGGATATATGGACAAGACTCTAGACATCAATCGGTACGACATCAGGGACCTTTCCCTAGCCCCCGAGGGCCAGAAACGTATCGAGTGGGCGTCCCTGGATATGCCGGTGCTGGGACAGATCCGGCAACGGTTCGCAGAGGAAAGACCGCTCGATGGTGTGCGTATCTCTGCATGCCTCCACGTCACCACAGAGACAGCCAACCTGATGCTCACGCTGAAGGACGGGGGAGCCAACGTGGTGCTCTGTGCCTCGAATCCTTTGAGCACGCAGGATGAGGTCGCCGCAGCCCTGGTGATGCAGGGTATTGCGGTTCACGCAGTCAGGGCGGAAGACAACGACCGCTACTACCGACACATTATCACTGCTATTCAGCACAAGCCGCAGATCACCATGGATGATGGAGCCGATGTGGTATCCACACTGCACCAGGATTTCCGCGAGTACCTTCCACACGTGATAGGCGGCACCGAGGAGACGACGACCGGCGTTATCAGGCTTCGCAATCTGGCACGGCAGGGGAAGCTTGGATACCCGGTTATCTCTGTCAATGATGCGAAGACCAAGCACTTCTTCGACAACCGCTACGGTACAGGGCAAAGTACACTCGACGGAATTACAAGGGCAACCAACCTGCTCTGGGCCGGAACGCGCGTCGTAGTCTGTGGCTATGGCTGGTGCGGCCGGGGTGTAGCCCGCCGGGCGCAGGGCATGGGCAGCCGTGTCATAGTCACGGAAGTCGACCCGATCGCCGCCCTCGAGGCTGTAATGGACGGATTTGAGGTAATGCCGCTGATTGAGGCAGCCCCAATCGGTGACGTGTTCATTACCGTCACAGGGAACACGAGCGTCATCGACCGGCACCATTTCGCCTGCATGAAGGACGGAGCGATCTTGGCCAACAGCGGACACTTCGACGTGGAGATCTCCCTCGAGGCACTGCGTGGCATGGCCGTGCGTGTCACCGAGGTTCGCCCGATGGTGGAGGAGCATCTGCTTTCGGATGGACGGAAGCTCTACCTCCTTGCCCAGGGCCGCCTCGTTAACCTGGCAGCAGCGGAGGGGCACCCCGCAAGCGTGATGGACATGAGCTTCGCAAACCAGGCACTGTCAGCAGAATATCTCATCAGGAACAGTGGTTCATTCGCACCTGATGTGTACGACGTCCCTGCGGACATCGATGCGGAGATCGGCAGATTGAAGCTGCAGACCATGGGCATCGAAATCGATACACTGACGGAAGCCCAGATCGCGTACCTGGCGAGCTGGGAATCCGGCACCTAGGGTTTGAAGGAGGATAGATGCCTAACAGTTTCAGTTCATCAAATTCGTATCTCATAACCTCGGAATCGGTGACCGAGGGACATCCAGACAAGTTATGCGATCAGATTTCGGACGCCATCCTGGATGCAATACTAGTCAATGACCCATACGCGCACGTCGCGTGCGAGGTGGCGGCGGCCATGGGAGTGGTGCTGATTCTGGGCGAGGTCACCTGCGAGGGTTATGTCGAAATACCCGAGATCGTACGCAACGTGATCAGAGACGTCGGTTACTCCAAACCAGAATACGGCTTCGATTATCGAACGTGCGGCATCATGGTTTCCCTGAAGCAGCAATCGGCCGACATCGCGGCAGGTGTCAACAAGTCACTTGAGGTCAGGTCGGCCGGTTCCACCGATGCCGAGTTGGACATGACCGGCGCTGGAGATCAGGGCATGATGGTGGGATACGCATGTAAGGAAACTGCGGAACTCATGCCGCTGCCTGCTTCACTGGCACACAAGCTGTGCCGCCGCCTTGCGGAGGTGCGGAAGAATGGAACCATCCCCTACCTGAGGCCGGATGGAAAGTCCCAGGTCACCATCGAATACCAGCACGGGATGCCGAAACGACTGGTCTGCGTCGTCATCGGCGCGCATCACGACGATGGTGTCGCGCGTGCAACCATTGAGCGCGACATACGCAGAGAGGTGGTCAACGTAGTCATTCCACAGGACCTGATGACCCCGGATACCGACGTGTTCATTAACACCGCCGGGCAGTTCGTAATAGGCGGACCGGTGAGCGATACCGGCTTCACCGGACGCAAGATAATCGTCGATTCCTACGGGTCCGTCTGCCCTCACGGTGGCGGTGCATTCTCTGGCAAGGACCCGACCAAGGTGGACCGATCTGCAGCCTACATGGCTCGATACGCAGCCAAGAACGTGGTGGCCGCGGGATTGGCCGATTACGCGGTGCTTCAGGTGGCCTACACCATCGGTAAGTCACACCCGTTGTCCATCTCAGTCGAGACCCTTGGTACTGGCAAAGTGCCGGATACGGTTATCGACGGACTGATCAAGAAGCACTTTGACTTCCGACCGGAGGCCATCATCCGGTACCTGGACCTGCGTCGCCCGATCTATCGACAGGTGGCGGCCTACGGCCACTTCGGCCGGACAGATCTCGATCTGCCATGGGAGAGGACCGACAAGGCGGAACTTCTGCGCAAAGAAGCGGGGGTGTGACATGGCCGGAAGTATCAGGTTTGGCACGGACGGATGGCGAGCCGTCATCGCCGAGGACTACACATTTGACAACGTGAGGATCTGCGCGCAGGCGACCGCCAACTACCTGCAGAAAAGCAAGGGCTCAGGAACACGTGTAGTGGTGGGGTATGATACGCGCTTCGCCTCGGAGGACTTCGCAGCTGCCGTCGCCGAGGTGCTTGGCGCGAACGGAATTCACGTATACCTGACCACCGCAACCGCGCCAACGCCAGTGGTCAGTCACGCATTAGTCAATCTCAAAGCCAACGGAGGAGTGGTCATCACCGCGAGCCACAATCCGGCGAGTTGGAACGGTTACAAATACAAGGGACCGGACGGTTCGAGCGCCCCAACAGACGTCATTGCGTGCATTGAGGACGAAGTCGCTTCACTTCTTTCGGCACCCGGTGGAGACCCGCTGTGCAATGTGCGCCGAATCAGCCTTCAGGATCTGGTGGCGGAGGGAACGGTTGAGTGGCACGACGCAACAACCGCATATCTTTCGGGAATCAGCAGGCTGGTGGACGTCGATGGGATCCGAAGGATGCAGGGTACCGTGGTCGTAGACTCCATGTTCGGTGCCGGCTCAGGGTACTTCGCCTGCCTACTGAAAGAGGGACAGCTACGCGTCGACGAGATCAACGGAGAGAGAAATCCCTCGTTTCCGGGTATACGACCCGAGCCGATCGGCCCCAACCTCGAACGCCTGTGCCAGCGGGTTCCAGAGACTGGCGCGCTCATGGGCATCGCGACAGACGGCGACGCCGATCGTGTGGGAATCGTCGACGAGCACGGGAACTTCCTCAACCAGCACCAGGTGTTCGCATTGCTGTGCTACTACCTCCTCGGCATCCGGGGGGAGCGTGGAGATGTTATTCGCTCCATTACCACCAGCAATATGATCTCGCTCCTCGGACAGCACTATAACGTACCCGTACACGTGACGCAGGTGGGCTTCAAATACATCGCCCCACTGATGCTGCAGCACAATGCACTGATTGGAGGGGAGGAGAGCGGCGGCTACGCGTTCCGCGGCCACGTCCCGGAGCGCGACGGCATACTCGCTGGACTTTTCTTCCTCGACATGGTGCGGCAGACAGGGAAAACCCCTTCGGTACTGCTCCAGGAGTTGTACGACCTCGTGGGCCCGCACCACTATGACCGGCTCGACCAGGATCTGGAGCCCGGTGATCGCGACCGGATTGAGGCAACTCTCAAGGACCTGTCGCCAACCGACGTCGGTGGCGTGCCGGTCGCTCACACGGACCGCATGGACGGTGTCATGCTTGTACTGCAGGACGCTTCCTGGATCCTCTACCGGCTATCGGGCACGGAACCACTGGTACGCATCTACGCCGAAGGCAACAGTCCGCAGAGGGTCAGGGAACTGCTTGACCAGGGACGATCGCTGCTGGGACTCTGAGGCGCGTACACCTCCAGACAGTGGACACAAGGATATGCCAGAGAAGCTAACTGGCGGAGGGAGCGGGATTCGAACCCGCGACCCCGATCGCTCGGGGTAACCGCTTAGCAGGCGGCCGCACTAGACCTCTATGCGATCCCTCCGTGAAGAGGCTGAAGGTGCGCGAACGTACGTATTATGCCACAGCAGCCACCTCCCAACCAAGCCTTACGAACAGGATCGCGTCTGCCCGGACGACCGCCCTATCCTCAGTCTCCTCCTGAATCCCATTGCTGCAATTCGATGACGTTGCCCTCGGGATCCCGGGCATATGCAAACGTGATGACGCCGGCACCCTCGATCTGACGGGTCGTCACCTCTCCGATCGAGCTTCCGCCAGCGGCACAGACTCGCTCCAGCGTCGCAGCGACATCGTCTACCTGGAACGCGAGGTGCGTAATTCCCTGGCGGTTGGCAGTCGGAGGTTCGCACTCGTGAATTGCAGAGTACTGGAAGATCTCGAGGGTAGGGCCGGAATCGCTCCAGCCGGGAAGTCGCAGATGCATACCTTCAAGGGCTGCGTCCCGTACGCCAGTAGCCCTCGACAACCAGTCGCCCGCCAGGTGACGCTCCGGCAGAATTGGACGGCACTCGAATACCCGTTGGTAAAACGATGCCAGCGTTCGCCAATCAGCGGCGACGATATTCACATGCGCGAACCGGACATCCACAGATTTCACATTTCTCCGCTCACACTGTCAATCGCACAAACCAAACACCTGCTCACGCCCCATTTGCAGCCGGACGGCATCAGCCGCTACGCTAACCCACAATCCCTACGCAAGGAGGTGCCTGCGCATGAATATGAACGAACGGCTTGTCTCGATGCTCTGCGACGAACAGGACGTGCCCGAATCATACCGTGCCGGAAGGGCGGTGGTACAGAGGGAGTACCTCGTCGATGGAGAATTGCGGGAATGGACCGGCCCGATGCAGGACGTCTATTCTCCCGTGTTTTTCGTTACCGGGTCCGGACATGCCGCCCGGCTGCTCGGCAGCTACCCGCTGCTCACAGAAGCCGAAGCCGCTGATGCCCTGAACGCAGCGGTGCGCGCGTACGACAACGGCACTGGAGCATGGCCCACCATGCCGATTGAGGCACGCATCAGGTGCATGGAGCAGTTCACCCAGTCGATGCTGGACGAGAAGTCAAGCATCGTGAACATGTTGATGTGGGAGATAGGCAAGTCGCACCGGGATGCCGAACTGGAGTTCGACCGCACTGTCGAGTACATCCGCGACACCATAGATGCTGTCAAAGACCTGGACCGCGCCTCGGCACGCTTCACCATCGAGAAGGGGATCATCGGCCAGATCCGCAGGGCTCCGCTCGGGGTCGTACTCTGCATGGGACCGTACAACTATCCCCTTAACGAAACCTACACGACACTCATACCGGCCCTGCTGATGGGCAACACGGTCGTCTTCAAACCGCCCAGAATGGGAGTACTACTGCACAGGCCACTGCTTAAGGCGTTTCGTGACGCCTTCCCACGCGGAGTGGTGAACACCGTCTACGGCGACGGTCAAACTGTCATCAGTCCGCTGATGGGTTCGGGGGCAGTCAATGTCCTCGCATTCATTGGCAGCAGCAGGGTGTCGAACATTATCCGGCGGCAGCACCCGAGGCTGAATCGGTTGCGCTGTATCCTGGGGCTTGAGGCGAAGAACCCGGGCATAGTCACCGAAAGTGCGGATCTTGATACGGCGGTACAGGAATGCGTGCTCGGTAGCCTCTCGTTCAACGGGCAGCGGTGCACGGCATTGAAGATACTGTTTGTTCACTCGAGCATCTACGAGCCGTTCCTCGAACGATTCAGTGCCGCAGTCACGCAGCTTCGCTCCGGCATGCCGTGGGAGCCGGACGTGTTCCTCACGCCGCTTCCGGAGACTGCGAAGGCGGACTATCTGGCTGAACTGGTAAAGGATGCCGAAAAGCACGGCGCGCGTGTAGTAAACGAGGGTGGAGGCGTCACATGCCACACGTTCTTCCATCCCGCAGTACTGGCGCCCGTGACACCACATATGAGGGTCTATGAGGAGGAGCAGCTCGGACCGGTCGTACCTGTCGTGCGTTACGACGACATCGTCACGCCCCTGCAGTATGTGGCCGACTCGAACTACGGCCAGCAGGTCAGCCTGTTCGGCCGGGATACCGACACGATCGCGATGCTCATGGATGCCATGGTAAACCAGGTGTGCCGCGTCAACATCAACAGCCAGTGTCAGCGCGGCCCGGATTCGTTCCCGTTCACCGGACGAAAGGACTCTGCCGAGGGCACACTGTCAGTTTCGGATGCGCTGAGAGTCTTCTCCATCCGCACTGTGGTAGCAACAAAGGGGACAGACTCCAACAAGCGCATCCTCAGGGAAATCGTTCAGGACCGAAAGTCCGCGTTCCTTTCAACTGACTTCATCCTTTAGAAGGTGCCCGATGGGCAGCAACCGGACACACTACGAAAGGAGCCGGGTGGGTTAGGCCGACGGACGCTTATCGTCGTCGTACGGACCTGCTGCTACGTCCGATTGGTCCTCTGACTGCGGCTCACCCGAATTGGTCGCGGCACGTTGGCGTCGTGCCCGTACTCCGAGAACCACAAGCCCTGCACCGGCCACCATTGCTGGCAACACCACATCACCAGCGCCGCCGCAAACGCCGCCACATACTATGCACATGTCTCATTCCTCTTGCAGTGCAGTGACGCCCGCACCACAGCAGAGTTGTACCTCGATATCGCATGGCACGTCAAACCACCTCGAACTCGTGACGCTTTGCCCACCGGAGATTGTAACGAGCATACGGCACCGGCCGAACATAACGGGGATAACGACGAAAGAAAAGGATGTGGAGCTGAGGGGACTCGAACCCCTGACTTCCTCCGTGCAAGGGAGGCGCTCTCCCAGCTGAGCTACAGCCCCAAGAATTGGCTTCGTATTATATCATGCTATCATTCGTTGCAATGGGCCGCACTTGGCTGGAAAGGCAGCTTCTTCTATGGGAGACGTAGGACTACCTCTGGCATTCGGACTTGGCATACTGTCATTCGCCTCTCCATGCGTGGTACCACTCGTCCCCGTGTACCTGGCGAACATCGCCGGACTCGCTGTCCTCAGCGATACGCCACCCACGAGGAGACGCATCCTCATCAGCACCATCCTGTTCGTGGCCGGATTCGGCATCGTGTTTCTGCTCATGGGCACGGCGCTCCAGGCAGTGTTCGGCGGCGTCCCGATGCCCGTCAAGCAGAAGGTTGCCGGCGGACTTCTCGTCGCTTTCGGAATTCTCCTCTATGCATCCACACGGATTCCGCAGCTCAATTTCCACGGACGTGTCGGCATGGACAAGGCTATGGGCAGGGGCTACGCGCGCTCCGCCATGCTTGGCTCGATCTTCGCGATCGGATGGACTCCGTGCATCGGCCCGATCATCGGAGGGGTCCTTGCGATGGCAGCCTACGGAGGCAACGTCCTCGCGGCAGTCCCTCCCCTGACCGCGTACAGTCTTGGTCTCGGTGTGCCGTTCGTCATCATGGCGCTACTGATCGGAACTCCAAGAGGCACACGTGCCTTACAGGCCCTGACGAAACGGGCGCACCTTGCAACCATTCTGGGTTCGGCAACGTTGATTATTGTTGGAGTGCTCATCTACACCGGAACGGTCTGAGCATCTCCAGACACCACGAAAGGGGTAGTAGCATGAATACGCACTCATATTTGCGCAAACCGTCTGCGCTGCTGATAGTCGCGCTTCTCGCCGTGGCAGCTCCACTCGCGATGATCGGTTGTTCCAACGGCGGAGGGAGTACGATCAACTCGCCTGCAGATATCGGGCTCTCAGAAGTGCAGATCGCCGCACCGGACTTCACACTGCCAACGCTCGCCGGTGGAGACCTGACGCTCTCTGACCTGCAGGGACGTGTGGTCCTTCTAAACTTCTGGCATCTGGACTGTTCGCCGTGCAAGGAGGAGATGCCCTACCTCGACGCAGTGGGCAAAGCCTACGAAGGGACGGCCCACGTAGTGGTGCTGAACATCGGCGATTCTGAGTCAAGCGTCCGGGGATACTTCCGGGATGCCGACCTGAACATGCAGGTACCCTTCGATTTCGATGGCAAGGTCGCCGCCGAATACAGCATAGGGTTCACCCCGACCACGTTCCTCATCGATTCGAACGGGATTATCCGCTTCGCCAAGATAGGAGGATTCCACAATTACGACGAGGTCGCGGCAGCCATTGAGTTCACCCTCGCCAAGGATGCAGCATGACGGTAAGAATCGTTACCGACAGCACTTCAGACCTTCCGGCAGAGGTTGCCGCTGAACTCGGTATCAGCGTCGTCCCGCTGCACATCCATTTCGGCGAGGAGACCTACAAGGACGGCGTGACTATCACGCACGACGAGTTCTATCGGCGACTTACCACCGACTCCACGCTGCCCAAGACGTCCGCTCCCTCAGCGGGAGCGTTCATTGAGGTCTACGACGGACTGGCACGTGAGACCGACGAGATACTCTCCATACACATCTCAAGCAAGCTCAGTGCAACTCACTCTTCCGCCCTTCTGGGCAGGGACGGGGTCACTTCGACTGACTGCACTATAGCCATCATCGATAGCTACTCAGCATCCATAGGGCTGGGTCTACTTGCAGTGCGCGCTGCACAAATGGCGCAGCAGGGCGCACCTCTTGACGCAATCGTGCAGGATATCGAGGCTTCGATTCCCCGCACACAGTACTTCGGGGTCGTAGATACCCTCGAGTACCTCCACAAGGGCGGCCGTATCGGAATGGCGACCGCCTTTCTCGGGTCCCTCCTCAACGTCAAACCCAT
>PWUO01000151.1 GCA_003562555.1 Dehalococcoidia bacterium | reverse complement strand
TAGACACGCCATCTTGAGGGGGTGGTGGGCGTGAGCCCGTGGGAGTTCAAGTCTCCCCCTCGGCATTCTCCCTGCCTTGAACGGGCGAAGGGGAGTCGTTACAATAGCAGACGTGCGGAAGTAGTTCAGCGGTAGAACGCCTCCTTGCCAAGGAGGAGGTCGCGGGTTCGAATCCCGTCTTCCGCTCCAGGTTGTTTCTGCAGGGCGGTGTAGCCAAGTGGTTAAGGCGGGGGTCTGCAAAACCCCTATTCAGCGGTTCGAATCCGCTCGCCGCCTCTTCCCCGTTACGTACGTCGATCCCGATCCCGAGTGCAGTCTTAGGCCACGCCGAGGTGGCGAAATGGCAGACGCGGCGGACTTAAAATCCGCTTCCCGGAAGGGAGTGTGGGTTCGAGTCCCTCCCTCGGCAGTCTCCCCGCGCTACGTGGTCGCCTCACGCCATTCCCGCGACACAAGTCTCCCCGCACTCCGGGTTCCTGTTGCGGACGCATCGTCCGTGATTCGCTGTCTTACGGGGACGTCCACGCTGCAGCCGCACAGATGCTTCGTGGATTCCGGCCTGGAACGAGCCATTATCTGCTGGTGTAGCGCGTCAGGCAGTCCTCGCACATCAACAGAAAGGCAGGGCGCCAACATCAAGCCGGCGTCCCTGCCCCTGGTACCGTTGTTAATTCGCCGCCTATGCGTTGCCGCTGGCGAACACGACGGTGATACTACTCTACGGTGAAACCGATCTTCACGGTTACCTGCCAGTACGCGACCTTGTTGTCCTCCATGTAACCGCGAGTTTCGATTACTTCGAACCAGCGCATGTTGCGGATTGTCTTCGCGGCCCGATCGAGAGCGGTGCGAATCGCATCTTCTATGCTCGTCTGGGAAGAACCCGTCAACTCAATGCTCTTGTAAACGTGGTTGGGCATACTTTCCTCCTTTTACGTCATGCAACTCAAACCGCACATCGCACTGCGCGTTGCGGCCTGCGGCAGGCTGCGTCTACGAATCAACCATCATGTAATAGGGTATCAGGACTGATTCGGCGGCACCAAGCAGCCCCAATGGAGAATCGTGCCAAAGTGACCGTTACAGGCCCGTATCGAGGTGAGTTGTATCCCGGAACACGCTTATGTGGTGATGATGTACGCCTGGCATTGAGACGCGTTGTTCGAGGCACGCGGGATTATCCTCAAGCTGATCAGTTGCGGATGGGTCTTCTCTCGAGAGTGTGCGCGTTCACGGAGCAATTTGACACCACGCAACCTTACGACGACAATGGCCGCGTGGTTCGATCGATGCGAATTGGCGCGTTTCAACTTGTCGGAGCGCTTCCCGAATTGCGGGAGCCTCACGTGCTCGCAATGCTGCGGCCTTGGATCGATGCGGGCAACGTGGGCGCGCTTGCACTGCTCGAACTGGAGAGCCAGTTCGGCTCGGAGCAAATAGCTTCTCTCGCCCGGCCGGGATTGTTCTACGACTTCACGCGATACCGGCCGACCGTCTATATTCGAGACGGCAACCGTGATCTCTCGATACCCAATACCGTGGTCAGTGTGGTGAGGCCACCCGGTGGACGTGACCTCGTCATCATCAAGATGCTTGAGCCGCACATGTTCGCCGAGGCGTACGTCGAGTCGGTACTGTCATTACTGGAGACGATCGGCGCACGACGCTATTTCTGGATCGGCAGCATGTACGACATGGTGCCACATACGCGGCCACTTCTGGTGAGTGGAGGAGCGTTTGGATCAAGGGCTGAGGAAGAGATCCGTCGGTTGAAAGTGCTGCCCACCGAGTACCAGGGGCCGTCAACACTCATGTTCCAGATCGTGCAGCAGGCCCCGCTGAGGGGAATCGAATCGATGTGGTGCATCGTACATCTGCCGCAGTACGTGCAGATGGAAGAAGACTACGCGGGCAAGGTGCGTCTGCTACAGGTCCTGCAGTCGCTATACGGCGTGCACATTGCCGAAAGCGACGTGGAGATGGCGCTGGAACAGAACGAAGCGATCGACATTGCCATGCAGGACAATCCTGACCTTGCGGCCGTAGTGCCTCATTTTGTGGCCCGGTACGAGGCGCGTCTACACCACCGCGAGAGTGAGGTCGCTCCGCTTCCCCCGGATGTGCAGCAGTTTCTCAGGGACCTGGATAGTCAGCACGGCACCGACTGATGGTCGTGTAGTCGTGTGACGGGCAGTCGATATCCGGACGTCGTGCCCTTCACGAACGAAGCGTCGACAGTTGTGCGCCTGCCTCCTCTTCGATCTCGCGTCGTGAAGAGAGTCGCATCGCCTCGAGATAGTGCGTACGGGCAAGGCTGCGAGCCTTCTCGTAGGCCATCTCCAGTGTGTCGAGTGTCACGAGCCGCAGTGGTCCAGGGTCCTTGCCGGATCCCCAACCTCTTGCGTTCGACAACGCGGCCCAGTAGAAGTTGCCGAGCGTCAGGTGCAGCCGCGCGTCATTCGGATTCAGGTCTACTGCCGTCTCGATGATGTGGTGAGCCTCCCTGATCCGGTCGGCAAGAATGTGTGACATGTAGAGTGTGTACGCGTTGCTGCTGCGTTTGGCACTCAGGCAGAGCATCCGGAGCATCGATTGGGGGTCGGACGCGGATTCATAGAGTGCGACGACATCCTCGGGGTTCTCGCTCTTCGCCAGGCGGTCTTCCAGAGACGTCACCCTGTCCTGGAAGACGCTGAGCCGCAGCGCCTCGTCATACGCTTCCTTCAGCCGTTCCTCCCAACCACCTGGTGTATACCGTCCGATGCTGACGAGTTCGCGCGGACCGTCCACCACTCCCAGGGTGAGCCGGTCGGTGAACTCCAGGCGTATCGCCTTGTGCTCCATGACGCGATAGTGCAGCTTCTCCTCCTTGTCGAACAGTCCCTTGCCCCTGCGAAACAGCACTGCGAGGGCAAGGCTGTCGAGCTTCGCAACAAGCTGCGCGTAGAACTCCGCACTGAGCGGATCCGACTCGATCGGCGGTCCGTGACGCGACTTGGAGGGAGCGTGTGTGGCCCGGAAGGCGACGATGAATCGTACCCGCTCGATGGTGTCATCGCTGGGGCGCTCCCTGTGTCTGCCGATAATCATTCGTCGCCTCCGTCAGACGCTTTGTCGAATCTGCGGGAAGAGTACGTTACCATGAGCAACCGTATGTTAGGCGTGAGTGTGGAGACTGTCAATCACCGCGCTCGTCTTTCCGCGCTTCACTGCACAGGATTATCGGTATCATGCCGCTCAAGGAAGGATACGGGCCCCAGGACTTCACGGTAGTTCCGCACTGGATCAAGCGATCTGAAGGCGAGGTATGGACACCATCGCTCTCGAGAATCTAAGATACGCTAAGGGGTTCGGCTGATTCAAGGAGTCACGAATATGCCATCGAAGAGGTTGCTCATCACCGCCCGTTCGTTCGGCAGGAACGACCCGAAGCATGTGGCGACGCTGCAGGACGCTGGCTTCACTATCGTGGAGTGCAGAGAGTCGCCGAACACGGACAGGAGTTGCCTCGAAGCCGTTGTAGCTGATGTCGAATCGTGGGTGGTTTCGGCATTTCGGATCGATGATGCGCTTCTCTCCAGGTGTACCAACCTGCGGTTGATCATTAAGCATGGCATAGGCGTCGACAATATCGACATTCCGGCCGCAACCAGGCGGAACATCATCGTTATGAATGCTCCTCAGGTGAATCCCATCCCTGTGGCTGACTTGACGATGACGCTGCTTCTTGGCTTCACCCGCCGCATCGTGGAGGCTCACCTGTGTGTCACGTCAGGAGACTGGGCCCAGTTCCTTGGCACGGGCGTGCATGGCAAGACGCTCGGAATCATCGGACTGGGAAGAATCGGTCTTGCCGTCGCTGATAGGGCAAAGGCGTTTGGCATGACGCTCCTTGGCTTCGATCCCTACGCAGGTGCAACTGTCAGTGCACAGCGGCCTGATATCAATGTGGTTGATCTGGAGCACCTGCTTCGAACCTCGGACTTCGTCAGCCTCAACGTGCCGCTCTCAAGCGAAACTGAGGGCCTGATCGATGACGGGGCGCTGCGTCTCATGAAGACTGAGGTGGTAGTAGTCAACACTTCCAGGGGAAGGGTAGTCGATGAGGCGGCCATCTACGAAGCTCTGATTGAGAAGCGCATTGCCGGGTATGCGACCGATGTGTTCGAACGTGAGCCGCCGGAAGGCTCGCCCCTGCTGAAGCTGCCTAACGTTCTGTTGACGCCGCACATCGGCTGGTACACCAGGGATGCAATGAAGTCCCTTGGCGACCAGGTGGTGGACAGTATCCTGTCGGTGTATCGAGGTGAGACTCCGGACAATATACTGAATCGTGAGGTGCTGTCAGCGTTTCCGGCCGGATTGTGGGACGAGACCTGACGGACGACCGGCAGTTGGGTAGAATCGAGGCTACGCGAACGTAGCCGGAAGATAGCGCATTGAGTGGAAGGAGAAGACAGATGATACAAGGTTCAATCGTTCCTAACATCACCATCTTCGATGAGCACGGGGAGATCGATCGTGACAAGACCAGGTGGCACATGCGGTGGATGTTCGAACACGGCGTGGATGGCCTGTTCCTTACCGGATCGTACGGTGCCGGCCCGCTGATGTCGGTGGAGGAGCGTGTCCAAGTGTACCGTCTCGCGAAAGAGGTGGCCGACGAATTCCCATCGAAGTTCCTGCTGCCGCACATCGGTTGCATCGATACTGAATCCAGTGTAAAGCTCGCCAAGGAGGC
>PWUO01000131.1 GCA_003562555.1 Dehalococcoidia bacterium | reverse complement strand
GAGTACGTCGGCCCCCTTCAATGCCTCACCCAGATCTCCCGTTTTGCCCTGCGCGTTAGTGGTCTTGCATAAGTGCCACTTGTGTGCGAAGAGGTCTTTCTCGCCCTCGATATCGGTGCGGCCGGGGTGCAGTATGCCTTTGCTGTCCACAACCAGAGTCGTCTCCGGATTGGCGCCCATGGCAAACATCAGCCGGGCGCAGGCCACATTCGCGGCGCCCGCGCCATTGAGGACGATGCGAACTTTGCTGATCTCCTTGCCGACGATCTTGAGCGCGTTGATGAGGCCGGAGAGGATGACCGTGGCCGTTCCCTGCTGATCATCGTGGAAGATCGGGATACTTGCCTGAGCCCGCAGTTCGTCGAGAATACGGAAACACTTCGGACTGGAGATATCCTCAAGGTTTATGGCGGCGAAAGAGGGCTGCAGCCACTTGACCGCTTGAATGATCTCGTCAGCGTCCTTCGTGCCGAGACAGATAGGCACGGCGTCCACACCACCAAGGTGCTTGAACAGCATGGCCTTGCCTTCCATTACGGGGTATCCGGCTTTCGGGCCGATATCACCCAGTCCCAGCACCCGTGTGCCGTCACTGACAACAGCTATCGTGTTCCACCGGCCGGTGAATTCGTTGACACGCGACTCGTCCTCCTGGATGGCCCTGCACGGAGCGGCCACTCCGGGACTGTAGTAGCTGGAGAAGTCAGCGTAGCTACGGATATGACACCGGGGTAGCGTCTGCATTTTGCCCCGGTAGAACGCATGCAGCTTCATGGCATCCTCTGATGGCTTGGTCGCCTTCGCCAGAAGCTCCTCTTTGGTAAACCGCTGCGTCATGGGACCATACCTCCTGAGCTCTGTCCGCGAAAACCCACCGCGTGGGTGTTCCGCTTGTCTGAAAGACCGATCACGTCATTGGGCGGTCAAGCCCGCCTCTATGGCGGCACACGTGCTGTCTGCCACGAACAGCGAAACCACTATACCATATCTTCCCGGGAGTATCCGCGCACAGCAATCGTGGTCTGGTATACTCTGTGTTCAGCTTGAACCTGCGTCTGATTACGATTGACGGGCCGGTGGCAGTCGGCAAGAGCAGTGTCGGACTGTTGTTGGCAGAGAAGCTGAGCTTTCAGTTCTTCGACACTGGCGTCATTTACCGCACCTTCACGTGGAAGTCACTCTCGGTCGGGCTCACTCCCGCCGATGTCGACGCACTCGTTGCGCTCTCTCAGAACACCGTGTTCGAGTTCGCTCCCGGCAATGGCTCACGCCTCGTCGTGCTGGTCGATGGTGAGGATGCGTCCCGCCACGTGGGTGCCTCGGAGGTCGAGCGCAATGTGGCCCTGATCGCCAAGATTCCGCAGGTTCGAGAACGAATGGTATCTGAACAGCGGCGTATGGCCACGGAGCTGCGTCTCGTTATGGCGGGAAGAGACATCGGTACCGTCGTGCTCCCCTGGGCCGATCTCAAGGTGTTCCTCCAGGCGTCAGTCGCCGAAAGAGCGAAAAGGCGATACACTGAACTGGTTGAGCGTGGTGTGGAGACGTCGTACGAGTCCGTGCTCACGGAGTTGGAACAGCGCGACCACAATGACATTACACGTGCGGCATCCCCATTGAAGCCCGCTGACGACGCTGTGGTCATCAACACGGACGGGCTCAGCCTGGAAGACGTCGTCGACAGGATTCTGGCACTTGTACGGGACCGCGAGCACCTTTGCTGACCGGTTCGGGCAAACGCCCTGCCTCTCGGGAGCGAGCTGGTGAAACTGACCGTCCGAATCACAATACTCACCCTGAGGATCTTCTGCGGAGCCCTGCTACGGTGGACCGTCACGGGAAAGGAACGGGTGCCTCCAAAGGGATCACTGCTGCTGGTCGCGAATCACGTACATCTTGCCGACCCTGTGCTGCTTACCCTGGCGTTTCCGCGAAGGGTGATCTTCATGGCGAAGGAGGAGCTGTTCCGGTATCCCGTTGTCGGACGCGTACTACGGGACGCGGGCATCCTTCCGGTGGCTCGCTCAGGGGACCTGCAGCAAAAACGGGATGTGATGCGCCTTGCGGAGGAGATTCTGGTTCAAGGCGATGTGCTCGGTCTGTTCCTCGAGGGAAAGAGATCCCCTTCCGGGGTCCTGCTTCAGGGCAAGCCGGGAGCGGCGATGCTCGCGATTCGTACTTCTTCTCCTCTCATTCCGGTGGCGCTCGAGGGAACTGAGCAGATTCGAGGCGGATGGTGGTGGCTGCGCCGCCCCAGGGTGAGGGTCACCATCGGCACACCCTTCACGCTCACGACACACGAGGGTCGTGTACCCCGTTCAGAATCGATGCGATTGACAGACGAGATCATGAACAGGATCGCGACGATGCTGCCTCCCGCGCGACGGGGGCCCTATGCAGGTTGAGAAAGCCCGTGAACTCGGTCTCTGTTACGGAGTCCGGCGAGCAGTGGACATGGTTCGAGACGCGTCACTGCAACACAACTCGCTTCAGACACTCGGCCCATTGGCTCACAACAGGACGCTCCTGATGGAACTTGCGGCCAAGGGAGTCACTGCGGTCGACTCACCAGACGCGCTCTCGGGTCCGGTGGTGGTGGTGTCCGCCCACGGGATAGCACCGGACGCTATGCAGCTCCTCGTGCAGCGAGGCATCGACGTAATCGACACCACCTGTCCGATCGTGGCCCGCGCGCAACAGGCAGTCGCAGCTATGGCACACGAGGAATTGACAATTGTCATCTTCGGCGACGCAAGCCACTCCGAAGTGCGCGGACTGCTGGGTTGGGCTGGAAGTAGAGGGATAGCGACACAGGACGTCGCGTCACTGCGGGAGCAACACGGGTCGTTTCCCGGAGCACGTGTGGGAGTCGTCTCCCAGACAACTCAGAGGGTGGAAGACTTCTCTTCATTCGCGCAGGAGGCAACGGCCATGGTGCTCAGAGAGGGTAAGGAGATACGCGTGGTTAACACGCTATGTGACGCGACACGGCGCCGGCAGGAGGCAGCCGCCGATCTGGCACACAGGGTAGAGGCGATGGTCGTCATCGGCGGCCGCAATAGCGCCAACACGCAACGGCTTTCGGAAACATGTGCAGCGATTGTCGAGACACACCTGGTGGAAACCGCGGACGAGATCGACGAATCATTGCTGCGCGGCAAGGCAAGGGTTGGGCTTACCGCCGGAGCGTCGACGCCGGATTCCAGCATAGACAGTGTTGAACGTCGATTGCGCCAGATCTAACCCATCTTGTCGTTTAATCTTCTGCCGCCGATGAGATGCACATGCAGGTGGGGAACAACCTGCCCGCCCTCGGGACCACAATTCACCACCAGCCGGTAACCCCGCGACGCGATGCCCTCCTGCTCAGCCAACTCCCTCGCCCTGAAGATGATTCTTCCCATCAGGTTCTCCTGGCCAGGCCGCAGGTCTTGAACCGATGCGATGTGCTCGCGAGGCACGAGCAGGATGTGGGTGGATGCGACCGGGTTGATGTCGCGAAAGGCGATCATCTCCTCATCAGTGTAGACGAAGTCTCCCGGCACCTCCCCAGAGATAATGCGAAAGAAGATGCAGTCTGCAGACATCGGCTTCCTCCAAATCCACGACGTGAAGACGAAAGACTAGCGTACGGGGCGGACTTCGTACTCTCCGACGACGAACTCATACGTGCTTTCCGCCGTCACGACGACTTTCTGGCCATCGAACGAGATTTCGGTCTCTCCGACAACCGTGTCGGCATACATGTTGTCGAACCACAGCCATCCTGCGGGCCAGTTACCCTGCGATTTCGGACCAGACTTGCCATCGATGATGCCGTCACCATCGCCATCGACAAGGTGCACCGAGTTCACCACTTTGCCGTCCTGCAGATACTCGACCCTGGCGAACAGGCCATCTACGTTCATCGGCTCCGCGACAATCCGGATGGTCTGGGAGTACGTCGTCGTGTCACAACCGGCCAGCACACCTGCGGCCAGGGCAAGCATGCCCACCAGCGCGACCACTCGAGCATACCGGTGCAGGCCACATCGAGAAATCATTCGTGCGTTCCTTCCCATACTGCATTGTACCATCGAAACCCACGGTCAGGAAGCATCGCTGGACGAGTTTCGGGGACTGTCCTAGAATAGCAGCCGCACGAGTCCCCTAGTCGCGCGGAGAGGACCCGCATGCGGAGAAGGAGGATGACATGGCACGAATATCGTCGACACAAGCCGAGCGCGAGGCGATGCGAACAGTCGCCAACCTGATCGCGACCGCCGCACGCACCGCTCCGAAGGGCAGGGGAGTGGATGAAATACGAACCATGGTGATAGACGGTGATGATATCGACGTTCTGGCTCGTACCATGGAGGAGGTGGCGCCGGGACGTCCGGATATCATCACGAATGCGTTCTGCAGAGATGCAGGCAATGTAAGGAATTCCCCTTATGCAGTGCTGATCGGTATTCTGGGTGTCCCAAAGAAGCCGGAGAATCCCTTCGACTGCGGTGCATGCGGCTTCCGAACCTGCGCGAATCTCCTGAAGGCCCGTGAGAAGCGCGAAGTGGATGGAGACTTCCTCGGGCCCGTGTGTGCGATTGCGTCGATTGATCTGGGAGTTGCGCTGGGATCAGCGGTCAAGGTTGCAGCCGAGCACAACATCGACAATAGGATGATGTACACGATGGGTGTCGCTGCGGCTAAGCTCAAGTGGCTCGACGCCGACATCATCATGGGCATCCCGCTGTCGGTCACAGGGAAGAGCCCCTATTTCGACCGGGGGGGATCACATTC
>PWUO01000239.1 GCA_003562555.1 Dehalococcoidia bacterium | reverse complement strand
GCGTACATACGAACAGTCAGGTGGCTGGACTACTGGTGGTATAATGGTTACGAGATTCCATCGCTGCTGAGGTGCCTTCGAATGGACGAACTCAAGGTATTTGCTGGCAATTCCCACCCTGTTCTTGCAACTGCAGTGTGCGACTATCTGGGAATACCTGTGGGGAAGAGCGAGGTGTTCGAGTTCTCTAACGAGAACACGTTCGTTCGCATCCTCGAGAACGTCCGGCAGCGTGATGTATTCGTGGTACAGCCGATCTCCAGTCCAGTGAATTCCAGCCTCGTAGAACTCCTCATCATGCTCGATGCCCTTAAGCGCGCATCCGCCGGTCGCATCACCGCGGTAGTTCCCTACTACGGCTACGGGCGGACTGACAAGAAGGATCAGCCACGTGTGCCGATCACCGCTCGACTCATTGCGGATCTGCTTACCACCGCAGGAGCGAACCGAATACTGACAGTCGATCTTCACGCACCGCAGATTCAGGGCTTCTTCACGATCCCGGTGGACGAACTCACCGCGGTGACGCTGCTCAGTCAGTATTTCCGCAGCAAGAGACTTGATGATCTCGTGGTCGTGGCTACTGACATCGGCATATCCAAGCGTGCGCGCGACGTCGCGGCGAATCTCAACGCCTCCCTCGCCATCATTGAGAAACGCCGCCTCGGGAACAGTGATTCGACCGAGGCGCTGAACGTGATCGGCGAAGTCAACGGACGTGTCGCACTCACCGTCGATGACGAGATCGACACTGCGGGCTCTCTTGTAGGCGTGGTCAACACGCTTCTGAGAAAGGGCGCGCGAGAAGTGTACGCATGTGCGACGCATGCTGTCCTGTCCGGTAACGCGATCGAGCGCATACGCTCCAGTCCGGTTAAGGAGGTCGTCGTTACCGACACCATACCGGTGCGGAGCGATAAACGACTGGACAAGATAACCGTACTGTCAATTTCGTCGATGCTCGGTGAGGCGATACATCGTATTCACACCGGCCTTTCCATCGGCGCGATGTTTGAGTAAGGCCGCCTTCGCGAGGTACACTGTCTGGCTGTGGCAAAGTTAGGCTCGGTACTCGGCAAAGCGTTCGGCGGATTCTTCGATTCCAACGAGAAACAGCTGAAGAAGCTGGATTCTCTCGTGCAGCAGGTCAACGATCTCGAGGATCGTTTCGCTGGATTGAGCGATGAGGACCTCGCCGGTACCTCTGATTCAATGCGGTCTCGGCTCGCGTCAGAACTGAGCCTGGATGACATCCTCCCCGAGGCATTCGCTGCGGTTCGTGAAGCTTCACGCCGGACCATCGGGTTGCGCCACTACGATGTGCAGATCCTGGGCGGGATTGTGCTGCACCAGGGACGCATCGCCGAGATGAAGACCGGCGAGGGCAAGACCCTGGTGGCTACGCTTCCTCTCTACCTTAACGCTCTTGAAGGTCGTGGGGCGCACCTGGTCACAGTGAACGATTATCTCGCCAAGCGCGACTGTCTCTGGATGGGGCCGGTGTATCACCTGCTGGGTCTTTCGATCGCCTGCATCACCGGACGCCAGGATGACGCCAATCAGCAACCTTCATTCATGTACGATCCGGGGTACGAGGATCCAACTGGAAGGTGGTCGAAACTGAGGCCCGTGTCCCGCCAGGACGCCTACCGGGCGCAGATCACGTACGGAACCAACAACGAGTTCGGGTTCGATTACCTGCGTGACAACATGGTGACGGACCTACGGCATTGTGTCCAGCGTGACCTTCGTTACGCCATCGTTGATGAGGTGGACAACATCCTGATCGATGAGGCGCGAACGCCACTCATCATCAGCGGGCCATCCGAGGAGGCGGCGAACTACTACGTGTTGCTGGACCGTGTCGCGGCGACCCTGGTTCGTGATCGCGATTACGTGATCGATGAACGCACGCGAACCGTTCATCTGACCGATGACGTGGGAATATCACGTGTCGAAGGGGCGTTGCGCAATCAGGGGTTGCTCAAGAGTCCCAATCTGTTCGACCGCTCCAACTACACGCTCACGTTCTACCTCCAGAGCGCATTGCGAGCACACGCCCTCTTTCGCAGAGACAGGGACTACGTCGTCAAGAACGGACAGGTGATTATCGTTGATGAGCATACCGGGCGGCTCATGCCGGGCAGGCGGTACGCTGAGGGCTTGCACCAGGCGCTGGAGGCGAAGGAACGCGTCCAGGTGCAGCGCGAGAGCGTGACTCATGCGACCGTTACCTTTCAGAACTTCTTCCGCATGTACGATAAGCTGGCGGGTATGACCGGTACCGCAGTTACCGAGGCAGAGGAGTTTCATCGTATTTACAAGCTGGATGTGGTGGAAATCCCAACGCATCGCCCCATGATTCGTGAGGACCGGGCAGACCGGGTCTACCGTGACGAGAATGCGAAGTTCAAGGCTGTTACGCGCGAGGTCAAGTCTCTGCACGAGTCGGGCAGACCTGTGCTTGTCGGCACGGCCTCGATAGAAACTTCCGAGACGATCAATGATTTGTTCGTGCGAAGCGGCATTCGTGCTCAGATTCTGAATGCCAAGAACCATGAGCACGAGGCCTCAATCATCGCTGAGGCTGGCCGTCTGAGTGCGGTCACAGTGGCCACCAATATGGCGGGGCGCGGAGTCGACATAATCCTAGGCGGCATGCGTGAGAACCGGGATTCCGAGGATTGGCAGCGGGAGCACGACCAGGTAGTCGCCCTGGGTGGTCTGGCCGTTGTTGGCACCGAGCATCACGAGGCTCGGCGCATCGACAACCAGCTAAGAGGTCGGGCCGGACGGCAGGGAGATCCCGGATCGACGGTGTTCTTCGTGTCTCTTGACGACGAGGTCATGCGCCGTTTCGGGGGCGACCGGGTGAAGTCCATTATGAACTGGGCCGGCATGGATGACGAGACTCCGATCGAGCATTCCATGGTCAGCAAGGCGTTGCTCAACGCCCAGGTCCAGACCGAGGGTTACCATTTCGACATACGAAAGCATCTAGTTGAGTACGATGATGTGCTGAACAAGCATCGTGAAGTGATTTACGCGGAGAGACGCAAGGTCCTTGCGGCCGAGAACCTCAAGGACAGTATCGTGTCGATGCTGTGTGATGAGATTCGATCTATCGTTATGAACCGCGTTGATACTGATATCGGTGAGATGGACAGGGAGGGGTTGCTGCAGGACCTCCGGTCCCTGTTACCCGTGTCTGATGATCAGGCTGCCCAACTGTTCGCGGCGCTGCCTCCCGGAGATCTGTTAGAGGAGATGGTGGAACGGGCAATTCGAATCGCTATTGGTGCATATGACGATCGAGAAGAAGAGCTGGGGTCCGAGGCCATGCGTATGGCCGAGAGATTCGTCATGTTGCATGTCATCGATCGTCTCTGGATGGAGCATCTGATGGGGATGGAGTACATGCGGCAGGGTATCGGTCTGCGAGCGGTTGCTCAGCAGCAGCCGCTGGTGGTGTACAAGAAGGAAGGTCATGCGCTGTTCGAAGGTTTGCGTGACGGAATCAGACATGATGTTCCTGCGGCCATGTTCCGTGTATCGGTGAAGACAAAGCAGCCACAGATGCAGTCGCAGCCCCATCCGGCACCACGTCCTGTGGCACGCCCTGCGCCAGTCGGCAGCACCAGGAAGGCTGGCCGAAACGACCCTTGTCCGTGTGGCTCCGGCCGGAAATACAAGCACTGTTGCGGTCGATAGCGGCGCACGTGTGTGTGTCGGTCTACGAGAGCCGGTTGCCAGCGTTGGACGTGAGTTCCGCGAAGCCCCGGGGGAGAATGCGTCTGCCTGTTGCCCACTTCAATGGGGAGTCAGCGCCTCGTGAGAGTCCGCACCATAATGGTGGACCCCGCGACATATCGCATCGTACTATGTGGGAACCGAGCTGCAGGGTTCCGTGACAGCCCGCGTTCTATACTGAGTGTCCATGAATACCGAGAACCACCTCTCCGTTATCGAGAATCTTCGGGAGCGCATTCGCTCAGGGGAAGACTGGTACGAATCCCTGCTTCGCGCGGTGCGGGTATGGCCGCTCGTCGAGGAGGAGCTCGACGAGGAGAGATACGTGTACCTGATAGGCGGCGAAGCGCTCGACCTGCTGCGATTGTGCGAACGCCTGTACGTCGGCATAGCTGATCTCGTGCCTCAAGAGGAAGTGATGCCGCTCATCGCCCACGACAGGCCACCCGGCGAACGGTCCGGAGTAGACTTGAAGGCTCTCATCGGACAGGAGAAGTATCGTGCCTATCTCAGCTTCATCTATGGAGTGATCGTAGAGGAGATGGTGGTGCACGCGGTGATTCAGGAACTGCGTAAGCGCCGGAGGACGTCCGGGTTGACGCGATACGACATCGACCTGGACGACGCGTACCGCTACCTGTATGGCAGCACAAAGGGAGAGCTTGTTCAGTCGTTCAAGCACGAGAAGGGGTTGTCACGCCGCCGGAGTCTCACCCTCACCGAGGTGAAGGAACTCACCTACTGGCTGTTCAGGATGCGTCTTCGCAACAGTGACAAGTCGCGCGTGGCGAGTGACACCAAGCGTGCGCTCACCGTACTGCACCGTTACACTGAGGCCAGGCGCGAACTGGGTAGCTAACCGAGGTCTCGCAGCTCCTGCTCCAGCCTCTGAAGCTTGTCGCGAAGCGCTGCAGCGAGCTCCTTCTGCCGCTCTACCACTTCTACGGGCGCCCTGGACACGAACGTGCCGTCTTGAAGGCGGTTCTCCACGGGTTCCAGTCGCGCTCTGGTAGTCCCCATCTCCTTCTGCAATTGCTCT
>PWUO01000090.1 GCA_003562555.1 Dehalococcoidia bacterium | reverse complement strand
CATCTCTATCTGCGCCGCGACGTCGAGATCCGGTGATGGCTCTCCCCACAGCGCGGCCACGCGGAAGTATCGTTCGTCCACCGATGCCTTAGCATGTCTCAGCTTATTGAACTGTCCTTCAAGCGAATCGATGCGCCTGAGGTCAGCGGCGACGTTCTCTATCCTTCGAAGCATGTCGTCCTTCGCGGTGGGCGATAGCGATGCAGGCAGCCGTGCGGACTCGAGGGCGAACCTCCACTCCGTGTCCGCCGCCTTCAGTGCGTCCTCGCGCCCCTGCACCTCTGTCTGCAACTCCTCAGTGGCGGGGGCCTGCGCGCTGGAGGCAATGGTACTGAGCCTTAGCGCTGTGGTGGCGATCAGCATGCCGGTCACGCCGGATAAGATGGCGACCGGTATGTTGCCGTCAAGTATCGCGAGGACACATGCGGCGCCGGCGAGTGTGGCTAGGGCGAGTCCGGCGAGTCTGTAGCGGCGGTGATACATATGGCTGCTTCTCGAGGCACGAAGGGTGTCCTTGCGTATTTCGAGCTTCTGTCGGGCGTTGCCGAGTGACGCCGCGCATGCTTCAAGCCGCGCGGCAGCGCTACGCAGCGCGTCCTCCTGCGCTGCGTAGAGAGAGAACCCGCGCACCGCATCCGGCGTCCAGCCTTCACCAAGGGAGGCCAGTTCCCTGTTGGCCAGCGATCTCGCATCCATAAGGTCTCTCTCCACCAGCGGCAGATCCTGGAGCGTGGACCGGCAGCTGGCGACGTTTCGTGAAAGCCACCTGATGTCGGCGGCGCAATCGATGACAGCCTGGTTGTATGTGATTCGGTCGTATGCTGCGCGTTTGAGTTGCAGCTGCTCGCGCATCTCCTCACTGCGGGAGGAGAGTGCCTTCATCGCATCCAGGCGCTCGTTCAACTCCACAATTGCAGCATCCGGCACCTCGGGGACTTCACCCATCTCTCGGGCTTGTACTTCTGCTTGTTGCATCCTGGTGAACGTGGGAAAGAGGCGTTGCCGGCTCGCCACTGCTGCCAGTTCCGCCTGCATTCTGGGGATGCTGGTGGTGAGCGCCTCTATCCTATGCTGGAGCTGGTCGCGGCGCACCTTCATGTCGTCGTACTGCGACAGCTGGCCGCGCTGCTCCTGGATGGTGCGGTTCAGGCCGGCGATATCTGACGCAATCTGCTTCATGCGCTGCTTGTGGCCGCCCTTTGTGTAGAGTTCAGCGGCACGCTTCTCAAACCGCTCGCGCAGAGATGATACCGAGACGCCACCGAGTTCCACTCCATAGACGCGGTTCTTGACCTCGTCGAGGTTCATGACGTCGACCTCGTACAGCTCCTGGAGCCCAATGGAGAAGACGTTCTGATAGAGGCTCGACGAGACGTATCCGAGGGCCGCGGCGAACTCAGCCTCTCCAACTGTTTCGCCATGTTGCGTCGCCACGGCAAGAGTGCCGCCGCCTTTGCCGGCAGTCCGGGTTACGGTGAGCAGTCGCCCGTCTGCCATCTCGCAGACCAGTTGGCCGCCGTATCTGTCGGAACGGAGTGCAGGATAATGGTTCGCCTTCGTGGTTTTCGGAGGGAAGCCGAACAGTACACGCCGTACGAACTCGAGCAGCGTGGTCTTTCCGTATTCGTTGGGACCATGAAGCACGTTCAGTCCGGGAGAAAGCCCTCGGACGCGGACGTTCGCAAGTGCCCCGAAACCCCATATCTGGATTTCCCTCAGTTGCATGTCAGTCTTCGTCCACCGTGAGATCGAGTGTCTCGTGCATCGCCCTCTGCGCAAGGCTCCGTATCTCGTCATCCGAGGGTTGCGTGAGCAGTCTGTATCCTGGCCAGGCCCGCAGGTCCACCTCGATCTCCGCTTTGAGACTTGTCAGACTATCCGCGTCGCCCTCGAGAAGCGACGTGTACTCACGTGTGATGTCGCCGGTGAAATCCTGCTGCGCGCGGAGGGACTGGATGTCGTAGGATCCCCTCGTCTCGAGGGACAGCCGCTCCAGCCATATCCATGGCACGCGTGTCAACAGGTCGTCGCGGAGACGGTCCTGCAGTTCGAGGTGCGTGCCACCGTGCCGCAACTCTCGCTGGAGTGACGTTCTGCCCACGAGGGCGAGTCGCAGGATCAGGTGCCGGCCATCCGCTTCTTCAGCGAGCCTGTCGCACTCGCCTGTTGTGGTACGTTGAAGCGCGTCGATAGTTTCGCATGACGAGATATCAACGTGCTCCTGGCGGTACCGCACGACGTCGGTTGCCACGAATCGTACGTCCGGATCGCCTGAATCGCTCAGCGTGACGAGACAACAGCCCTTTGGTCCGGTCTCGTTTGGGTGCCTGCTCTGAGAGCAGCCGGAGTAGACGATGGCTGGAGCGCCCGCCCTGAGGACCTGGTGCCTGTGCACGTGGCCTAGCGCCCAGTAGTCGAAGCCTTTCTCTGCCAGTCGCGAGACCGTTGTTGACGAATATGGAGCGTGGCCGGTGTTGGTGCCGACATTCGCATGGAGCACGGCGATTGCAGGAACTCCGCCCTGGCGTACCTCGAACCGCGCGGAGAGATCGTCGGTTACCGCCTCCTTCGCGAAGCTGATGCCGTGCACTGAGGCGATAACTTCGCCGTCGCGGCGCGCTTGACAAACGTCAACTTCCTTTGCGCCAAACCGGTGTGCGAGATCCGGCCAGTCCAGGGAGTGGCTCCACCCGCTTACTGGGTCGTGATTGCCGAAGGCAACGAACGATGGTATGCCGTGTGCTGAGAGCCGAGCGAGGCCGTCTCTGAATCCGAACTGTGCCCTGAGGCTCCTGTCGGCGCTGTCATACACATCTCCTGAGATGACCACGAAATCGACGCAGTTGTCAATGGCGAGGTCGATAATGTTCTCGAATGAGGTGAAGGTGGCGTCGCTAAGGGTCTTCGCTATGTCCGGCGCCACTTGAGAGAGACCCCGAAAGGGGGTATCGAGGTGGAGGTCCGCGCAGTGAACGAATCTTACGATGCCCATGACGCTTGCTTGACGGGTCAGGGGAGCTTCCGTCGATTATAACCCATCACTGCAACAGGGCGACAGGGGGGTACGGGGCACAGGCAGAGGTGGGCGAGTGTGCCGACAGCGCGCAAACAGGACGGACTGAGATTCCGGTCGTGGCAAACGACGCTCAGGATCTTTCCAGTGCGTTCAAGCGCTTTCCGTACTGCCAAAGACAGGTCATGACCTGTCCCACATCCTCGGCGCTGCGGTATACGGGGATGATACGCGTCATCGACTGCACGACGTCCATACCCTCGGGCCGCGAGAAATAGCAGATGGACATCGGTTTTCCTGTCGACTGTTGAATCTCCTCAAGCCGGCGAAGGAGCCGCTCCTCTGGAGGAAACGGCCGCGAGTGCAGTCCGATGATCGCGCCATCGATCATCTCAAGGTTGAGTACCGTCTCGGTGCACTTCAGCAGCGGGTCGACCCTCAGATCAGCGGCCAGATCGATAGGGTTGCGCAACGAGGCGAACGGCAACGCCTCGGCCTCCTCCCGAAGCCGGCGCTGCAGCATGAAATCGAGTTCCGGAACCTTGAGCCCATGCTCGGCGAGGAAGTCCGTGGTGGCGACGCCGAAGCCGCCGCTCGGCCCGATGATCGCGATCCTGTTGCCTCGAAGAGGGGGCTGCATGTCGAACGCCATTGCCACGTTCAACAGGTCGTGAGTTCGGGTTACCTCGATGACGCCGCACTGCTTGAACAGGGCATCGTACACTGCGTTGGCGCCGGCGAGCGCGCCGGTATGAGAAGCCGCAGCCCGGCTTCCGTCGTCCGTTCTGCCGAATTTCATGGCGATGACGGGCTTCTTCTTCGTCACCTCTTTGGCCACGCGCATGAACCGCTGTCCGTCGCGCAGGCTCTCGATGTATCCCATGATCACGTCCGTGTCCTCATCCTCCCCGAGGTATTCCAAATAGTCGGCGAAACGGGTGACTGCTTCGTTGCCGCTGCTGATGAACGCATTGAATGGCAGATGAAGGTGCAGACCGTAGTTGAGCGTGGTGACGCCGTACGTGCCACTCTGCGAAATGAACGAAAGGTTTCCCGGCTCGCTCTGGAGCGGCTCCATGGTTGCCACGAGTCTGGCAGGGAAGCTGCACACTCCCATGCAGTTCGGTCCCGCGGCAGGGATGCCCGCGTCCCGGCACAATGCCTGAATCTCGGCCTCACGCTTTCGGCCCTCAGCCCCGGTCTCCCCGAAACCTGCTGTGATGATGATGAGGCTTCTGACGCCCATCTCGATGGCGTCTCTGACCGCGCCGACGACGAACGGGGCGGGGATGACGATGAAGGCGAGGTCCACGCGCTCCGGTATGTCTCTGAGCGACTTATACGACGTGCGTTCCAGGACCGTCGCCGCATTGGGGTTCACCGGATAGATACGACCGCGGAATCCTCCGCGGGATATGTTGTTCAGCACGCCGAAGCCCCACTTCGTGGGATCTTCCGAGGCGCCGACTATTGCCACGGATTCCGGCCTGAACATGGGCCTCAGTTGATGCATGCGGGTGTCCTCCTCGAAAGGGACCCGGGCTGTGATGGACCGGCTCATGCCCGGCGCGCATGTGCAGTGAGCTGCGAGACGATGCAGGGCAAGGGGCTGGTCTGTGTCACGAGAATCCCGATACGACCAGAATTGTGAAGCACAAGCGGTCCCGGGTCAAGCGTGACCGTGTTGCGCGCACACAGCTCCAGCGGCGAAGTCAGTCGGGAAACGTATTCGTCTGACGGCGATAGTCGGCGTATTGACACAGTGCCGCCATAACCTGTGAGACTT
>PWUO01000139.1 GCA_003562555.1 Dehalococcoidia bacterium | reverse complement strand
TGCGAAAACTGCAGCGCAACGGCGAAGCGCATTACCTGGTTGACGAGGCGGGGCTCGTTTTCAGGATTGTTCAGCACCGCCGCGTGGCTTATCACTGCGGGCGCAGCATGTGGGACGGGCGGACCAACTTGGACCTGGTTTCGATCGGGATCGAGCTCGTCGGCTACCACAATCGCGATATTACCGCCATGCAGTACCGTGCGCTGGCATCCCTGCTTTCGGAACTGAAACGCATCTATTCGATTGCCGACGAACGGGTGTTAACCCATTCCATGGTGGCCTATGGCGCGCCGAACAGATGGCACCGGCGCAATCACAGGGGACGGAAGCGTTGCGGCATGCAATTCGCCCGCTGGGATGTACGCCGGCGCATCGGATTGAAAGCACAACCACGCTTCGATCCCGATGTCCGTGCCGGGCGGCTGATCGAAGCGGACCCGTTTCTGGCCGAAGTCCTGTACGGTACCGCCCAGGAACAGGACCGCGCCCGCAGGCGCTACACCGTGTCGGACGCCAATGTCATCGCGCCGAACCGCTCCGCCTGGGATATCGCCCGCGACCTGTACAACAGCGCGGACACGGTGTACGTGTTCGACGACGAGTACCTGGCGACTTTCGACGCTCTTGCGCACAAGCAGAACCTGGTATCTCTCCTTTCAGAGGTGCAGCCTGCAGTCGTCATGTTTGGCGCCACGTTGACCGGAAAGGCACTCGCCCCCCGGGTCGCCACGGCCCTCGAAGCTGGCCTCACGTCGAACTGCACGGCACTGGAACTGCAGGAGGATGGCTCTCTGCTCCAGGTTCGACCGGCGTTCACCGGCAATTTCCTTGCGCATGTGAAGACCCGGTCCGCAATGACCATGGTGTCCGTGCGGTACCGCGCACTGGAAGCGGGACAGAAGGACGATGCCCGAAAGGGCGAGATCGTCAAGAGGGATGTTGAGAAGATCGACAGCGGCGTCAAGGTGCTCGGCAAGGGCGAGGCGAAACCTGCGAGCATCGCCGGAGCCGACGTCGTCGTGTGCGCCGGCCGAGGCCTCAAGAAGGCAGAGGATTTCGAACTCGTGCAGCAGCTCGCCGACGTGCTCGGCGGAGTTGTAGGCGCAACCCGGCCACTGGTGGACGACGGTTGGATCAGCAAGGATCACCAGGTGGGCTTCAGCGGCACCATCGTCAAGCCGAAGCTCTACGTCGGTGTCGGAGTATCTGGATCTCCTCAACACCTCGCCGGCATACGGGACTCGGGGACCATCGTCGCCATCAACTCTGATCCGTCGGTCGCATTGTTCCGGATCGCCGATTACGCGGTAGTAGGCGATCTCTACCAGATCGTCCCGCAGATGATCGAGATGCTCAAGAAGTAGCCTCTCGGTAACGTCCTATTCACCAAACCACAAAGGGACGGCCTCATCTGAGGCCGTCCCTTCTACGTCACGATGCAGCAGCAGCCCGCGAGTCTCAGGCGCGCGCGCCAGCCCAGAGACTATCCGACCCGAACTCCTCGCCTGAAAGCTTCGACCTGATCGCGCTCTCCAGTTCCGCAATCGGAATCCGAATCTGCGCAAGCGTGTCGCGATCCCGAATCGTCACCTGGTTGTCCTCGAGAGACTCAAAGTCGACTGTGACACATAGCGGCGTGCCGATTTCGTCCTGCCGCCTGTAGCGGCGACCAATGCTCTGTGTGTCATCATATTCAGTCACGAGGGACGTGCACAATTTCTCGTGGATCTCCCTCGCAAGCGGCGTAAGCCGCTCATTCCGGCTGAGGGGCAGCACCGCCACCTTGACGGGAGCGAGGCAGGGATGCAGCTTGAGCACTACGCGTGTCGCCCCCTCGACGTCCTCCTCTCGATAGGCATCAACGAGGAACGCGAGCACTGAGCGGTCAGCACCCGCCGAGGGTTCGATTACGTACGGTATATACCGCTCGTTCGTCAGGGAATCGAAGTAGCTCAAATCCCTGCCACTCCACTTCGTGTGTTGCGAGAGGTCGAAGTCCGTGCGGTTGGCAATCCCTTCGAGTTCCGACCAGCCGATCGGGAACAGGTACTCCACGTCGACGCATGCCTTGGCGTAGTGCGCCAGTTCGTCTTTCTCATGCTCCCGCATGCGCAGGTTTTCCTCGCGGATACCCAGCCCGACGTACCAGTTGAAGCGTTCCCTCGCCCAGTAGTCGTACCATTCCTCATCGGTTCCGGGCTTCACGAAGAACTCCAGCTCCATCTGCTCGAACTCACGCGTTCTGAACGTGAAGTTGCCGGGAGTGATCTCGTTTCTGAACGACTTTCCGATCTGGGCTATCCCGAGAGGGAGTCGCTTTCTCGTGGTGGTAACCACGTTCTCAAAATTGACGAAGATGCCCTGGGCTGTCTCCGGCCGCAAATACACCACTGCGGCAGCTTCTTCGATGGGACCCATGAACGTCTTGAACATCAGGTTGAAGTTCCTGGGTTCGGTGAGCTCTCCGCCACATGACGGACAGGCCTGTTTCTCGAGCTGGTCGGCACGCCACCTCATGTGACACACCTTGCACTCGACGAGGGGATCGCTGAACCCCTCGAGGTGTCCGCTGGCCTGCCACACCGTGGGGTGCATCATGATGCTGCAGTCGAGCCCGACCACATCGCCGCGCGACTCTACGACGCTGCGCCACCACGCATTTTTCACATTGCGCTTGAGCTCGACGCCCACCGGGCCGTAGTCCCAGCAACTCGCGAGTCCTCCATAGATCTCGCTGCTCTGGAAGATGAAGCCCCTGCGCTTGCAGAGAGAGACGATCTTGTCCATCGTGACGGTGTCTGACATGTCTGCGTGACCTCCAAAGCTGCTAGGTTACCAGCTTGCATGATGCAACGCAAAGGACGACCACAGATGCTCCGCGAGCTCTGCTGCGCGACGTCAGCGCCCTGGAATCGGACTTGCTACGCTACTTCGCGATCGCCTTCACGAACTCAGGGGCCGTGCGGCCGAGGGCCGCGATCAACTCCTCGTCGGGATCGACGTAGGCGTAGGCCACGTTGGTACTGGACGTGAACGACAAGTGCTTTATGTGCGAGTAGTCGGCTACCTGAAGCGACTCTGCCCACCGTATCAACTCCTTCTCGCCACGGGAATCCAAGGACAGCAACTCGAAATCCACGCCTCCAAGAGTGACGTCTCGCCGGCGAAATTGCTCTATGCGGTCGATTCCGGCGGGAACGAATCGGTATTGTCCCTTCTTGATGAGGTGTGCCTCCCCAGGAAGGCTCTGCTTGCACTCGAAGACGAGATAGAGCTTGTCATGCCGCATGGTGAAGCGGGCGATTGGCCGGTACAGCAGGCTGACCCTGGGCAGCAAGTGCAGGGAGGCTCTCACCAACTTGATGTAGTCATTCTTAACCTTGAACTCCGCCCTGTAACCCACGTAGCCGCCGATCCATGTGTACTTCTGGTCCACCGGCTTGAACGCCTTCTCGAGCGCATTGGCGTACAGCCTCATGAGAAGCACATTATGTCTGCGCCCCATGAAGTAGGTCGCTGCCGTGAAGAGGGCGACGAGTATAACGACTGGAAGCAGCCACGCGGTAAAGTCCATGCACTCACTATCCTTTCGCCGGCGCCTGCCGGCCGGCCATCAGCGCCCGTAGCGCCGACTTATGAATCAGGCGTTCGTCCCCGGAATCCACTGAAGGAAGTCTACATGACGGCCGAACATCTCGACAGCCTCACGTCCGACCAGGTCACCCTTCAAGAACGGTATGGTGCAGACCGCGCGCTGGAGTTCGGATTCGATCTGCTCTATGGAACGCGCATCTGTGGATTGAAGCCCCACCTTGTTCACGATGATGGGGCCTATGGGCATACCGAGGCCATCCAGGGCGGCAAACGCACGTTTGGTCTCGAACAAGGACAGCCTGTCGGCGTTCATCACCGGCATCACGCAACAGCGCGAGGAGTCTGACTGAAGTGACTCTAGAGCAGCCATCCTCACAACGTAGTCGTTCAATTCCTGCATCACGGCATCATCCTTCTCACCAGTGGCAAGACGATGCTCGGTGCCATCGATGACGAACTTGCGCTCACCCTGTATCCTGTTGACTGTTCGTCGCTTGTCAAGTATCTCCCTGCGAAGCCGGGAGAGCCGTTGTCCCCAGATCAGGGAAACCCGGGGAAGTGCGAGTACGCGAAGCGTAAGCCCGGTGGGGGGAGTGTCAAACACAAGGACGTCAAATCGGCGCTCGGCGTCGCGGATCAGTTCCTCCATCGCCTGCAGCGTTGCGTACTCCTCGATGCCGGGCGACAGCTTCAGCGCATCGAGGTACCCTTCGATGTTGATGACCTTGAGATAGTAGTACATCTGCTTCAGGCGGTCAGCGCTCTCCTTCAGGTAGCGCGATATGGCCGCCTCCATGTCTATCTCACTGGCCCAGAGATTAGGGGCGAGTTCAGCGGGTGTGTTCGTGAGCCTGGCCTCGAGGACATCGCCAAGGTTGTGGGCAGGGTCGAGGGACACCACCAGCGTGCGCCCTCTCCGGGAAGACTGAACGGCAAGGGCGGCCGCACAGGTGGTCTTGCCAACTCCGCCCTTGCCGATCGAATATACAAGTCGAAGCGCCATTCATCCTCCGAGTCAATCGATGAAAAGTCCGCTCACCTGTCCGGCGATATCGTCGAGGTCGCCTGATCGTCTGCCCATTACGTACATCTCCCGCACCATGTGCGGCATAAGCCGCGAGGTGAGGTCAGACGGAGGACTTGGCATGCCCAGGAACGAGCTAAACAGAAGCAGGGCTAAGATGTTCTCCATCTCCCTGAGTTCGAACTCAACGT
>PWUO01000080.1 GCA_003562555.1 Dehalococcoidia bacterium | reverse complement strand
TATCCCGTCATCCCGCCACCAAGTCCGCTGCTGCCACGGAGACTCTCGAACCCTGCCCTTCCTCATATAACGTTAATGCGGCCATAGTAGTTGCGGGTGATTTGGGAAAAGGACGTTCTGTACAGTCGGGTTGCTGCAGGAAGATGGCGCATCACCTCACTCGCGATGAGCCCATCCTCGCCCTCTGACTCGGCCGCCAGATCTCCAGCCACTCCATGAATGAACGCTCCGGTCTCGACTGCACGCCGGATGCCAAGTCCCATGCCGTAGGTAGCTGCAATCGTCCCGGACAACACATCTCCGGATCCCGCAGTGGCCATGCCGGGATTTCCCGACAGATTCAGCGACACAGGGCCGTCCTCTGCTCCGATCAGGGTGCTGGAACCTTTCAGCAACATAATCGCACCGAAGCTGCGGGCGGCCGACTGAAGCGCCGCGACTCTATCTGCTTCAACCTCGCCGACGGTACAACCCAGCAGTCGCGCCATCTCACCAACATGCGGAGTCAGTACGGTCGCGTGAGTCCTTGCCCTCAGACACGCGGGGTCCGCGGCAATCGCAGTCAACCCATCGCCGTCCACAAGGACCGGCGACTGCACCCGGGCCACAAGCCGACGTGCGAGCTCCTGCGTCTCCTCGTTGAGAGATATGCCGGGGCCAACTACAACCATGTCCGCACGATTTCCCCGTTCACACAGTTCGTCGAGATTCGAGAGTGCAACAGTCCCCTCATTCGTCTCGCACAACGGGACCATGACCGCCTCACATGCCCGGCTGCCTATGAGAGGCGCCAGCGATTCAGGGGTGGCGAGGCGCGCATACCCTCCCCCTGCCTTCAGAAACGACATGACAGCGAGGGCAGGAGCACCCAGGTACGATCGCGCACCGGCAACAAATAGTACGTCACCATAGTCGCTCTTATGGGATTCAAGGCGTCGCGAAGGAAGGGGCACGAGACGGCTGACCTCTACGTCTCCTGTCTGCTCGAGCAGAGTGGGGGGAAATGATATGTGCGACACATAGAGTCTGCCACCACACTCCCTTCCCGGCGGAAGCAGGTTGCCTCTCTTAGGCAATCCAAACGTCACCGTACACAACGCCTTCACGGCCACGCCCGGAATGAGGCCACTATCGCCATTCACTCCGGAAGGTATATCAACCGCCACCACCGGCAGACTCGAGGTGTTGATCCACGCGATGGCCTCGGAGTAGATGCCGTCAGGGGAACGCGATAGACCGGTCCCGAGCAGCGCATCGATCACGACGTCGCCCGTCTGTGCGGTTGGCAGGTCCCCCGATCCATGAACCCGCACTACGTCGATACCGGCAGCCACAGCCGCCTCGTAGTTGACGCGAGAGGCACCGCGCAGCTCCGCTTCATCCGCCAGCAGGTACACGTGAACGCGTGCACCACGCGAATGCAGCTTGCGTGCCACGACCAGGCCATCGCCACCATTGTTTCCTCCCCCGCACAGAACGACGAAGTGTGTCTCACATACGTCGAACTCCCTCGTCACCACCTCGTACACTGCATGCCCGGCGTTTTCCATCAGGATCGCATCGGACAGGCCATATTCCTCGACAGCCCTTCGGTCGCAGTCTCGCATCTCCTGCACAGAACATACTTTCATGGCCTCAACCCCCATAATGACACGCGTCCATGCCGCTCCTGGTGCACCAATCCAACCGGACGGGCGTCTCTCACGCCCGAGCCGCGCACGATCTCACAAAGGCTGCCGGGCCCATACCACTCCGACGCCTGCTGACACAACACCACTATATCCAGCCCGGTAACAGTGTGCAATCGAGGCCAGGCAGCCGGGTGAATCGTAGCCACCACGTAACCGTGCGTGAGACAGTCAGTCCTCCTCATCCGTTGCCCCTTTCACCAGCGGTGATCCTCTACCCATGCGAATCGCCAGATACATGAACGGGGTATCGAGAAAGGCCATCAGCCATTTCAGAAGGTACGTCGTGGCAAGTATCTGCAGCCAGGTCGTCGGCTCGAAGATGCCCCACAATGCGATGAAACAGAACAACACCGAATCGATGGCCTGGGACACCATGGTCGAGGCGCAGTTACGTAGCCAGAGGTACCGTCCACCCGTCTTCTTCCGCCAGAAGTGGAACGCCGCAATGTCGTGGTGCTGCGAGACCAGGTACGCGACCAGGCTTCCGGCCGCAATGCGCGGCATGATACCAAAGATCGTTGCCAGGGAATCGTGCGCGAAATCATGCGACCCGGGAACGAACCATATCGCGAACTGCATCCACACCACTGAAAGAGACATGGCGACAAATCCCAGCCACACACATCTGCGCGCCTCCTTCCGGCCATATAGCTCGCTGAGGACATCGGTGGACAGGAATACGGTGCCATACAACACATTCCCGAGGGTCGCGGTGAGGCCAAAGAGCACCACCGTCTTGGTTACCTGGATGTTAGCCACGATTACCGCCGCAACCACGAGCATGTACAGTCCCGTTCGACCGAACAGTCTGACAACGACAACCGAGAGACTTAACGTCACGAGTGCGAAGACAAGCCAGAGGAGATTGTTGAACGAGACTATTATGTCGAGCATTAGACCGCCTGGAATGGGTCTCGGTTGACACGCTGTCTGGCAGCATGATGAGCATGCTTCTGTCCGAGGCGTACCGTCTCATCGGTGCAGCGATAGCGTTCACGGAACTCATCTCGGAACGATCGAAATCGTCCCTCGTCTACGGCCACACGGATATCGCGCATCAGCCGGTGAAAGAAGCTGAGATTGTGGATCGTTGCCAGCCGATATGCCAGCAGCTCGTCACACTTGAAGAGGTGGTGCAGGTACGCCGCGGAGAACGTGCGACAGGTGTAGCAATCACAGTCGATATCAACCGGGCCCCACGTCGACCGGAACGACGAGTGCCTGATGCTCCGACGACCGTCCCTTGTGTAGAGCGCGCCGTTGCGGGCGACGCGTGTGGGCAGCACACAATCAAACATGTCCACTCCACACCACACAGCCTCCACGATATCCTCAGGCGCGCCCACTCCCATGAGATAACGCGGCCGGTCTGGCGGCAACCGCGGTACCGTCTCACGGAGGACGTGGTACATGACATCCTTCGGTTCACCGACGCTCAGGCCGCCGACCGCGTAGCCCGGGAAGTCCAAAGACGCGAGCGTCTTCGCGGAAACCCTACGCAGATCGATGTTGCCGCCACCCTGAACGATCGCGAAGAGCAACTGATCGGTACGCCGTTTAGCTGTGAGGCACCGCTCGGCCCACCGGTGCGTACGCTCCAGCGCCTGGCGAAGCCGATTCTCGCCTGCGCCACCCGCAGGCACGTCATCAAGCACCATGATGATGTCTGCACCCAGTTGTTCCTGGATCTCCACTGATCGTTCCGGAGTCAGCCGGTGTTCGCTGCCATCGATGTGGGACCGGAACGTGACTCCATCATCGTCGATTGTGCGGAGAGGCGCGAGGCTGAATACCTGGAACCCGCCGCTGTCCGTCAGCAGAGAGCTGTCCCATGACATGAACTGATGCAAGCCTCCCGCTTCACAAACAACGCCCGTCCCCGGCCGAAGGTACAGGTGATACGCGTTGGCCAGAAGTATCTCGAATCCAATATCGTGGAGGTCTTCAGGAGTCAGCGACTTCACCGTTGCCTGGCTGCCGACAGGCATGAAGACTGGAGTCCGGATGCGTCCATGAGTTGTCTCCAGTATCCCCGTCCTGGCCTCGGATGCAGGACAGCGGTGTAGTATCTCGAAGTGATGTGATTTGATCTCGAGGGTACCCCCGCGGCAAGTATACCATCCCCCCTGCTGCGATTCGCCTGTCGGCACAAATGCACGCCGATGTCCGCTATCATGGTGACGTTGTCTCCGCCGTCTCAGACGAGGCTTCCCTGGGCGACCATCACGACACGTCCGCCAACGAGCTTGCGTAGTCCTGCTTCCTCACCGCAAGCGCAGGCACACAGCAGCAAACGCCCTCGTTCGCGTTTACCCGGTCAAGACGAAGCGTCAAACTACATACGTCCGGCAGGACACACCACAGGACATATCCTCGAGACATACAGAGCCTGTCCGCCGTAGTGAGAGGCCAGGCTCACTGCAACGCACATTATTACCACTGGTATCTCGACCTTGGTCGTCCGTTTACCGGCACACAGCGAAGCCACGTGGTATACTGCCGCCAGGAGCAGCCCCATGGACGAACTCACCCGCGTTCGTGAGCGCATCAAGTCGCTTCGTCACTCCATCAACTACCATAATCATCGCTACTACGTGCTGGATGCACCCGAGATCAGTGACGAGGAGTACGATCGCCTCTTCACAGAATTGAAGGATCTCGAACAGCGGCACCCCGAACTCATCACGCCCGAATCCCCTACACAGAGGATAGGAGCCGTCCCTGTGGAGTCCCTTGGCACCTACGAACACCCCGTGCCTCTCCTCAGCCTGGCCAATGCGTTCGACCCGGAAGGCCTCAGAGCCTGGTGGAAACGCACGACGGAACTGCTGGGAAACGCCAGATTCGTCACAGTGTGCGAACCGAAGATCGATGGACTGGCAGTAGCACTCACCTACGACAATGGCTCGTTTGTGCGGGGTGCCACAAGGGGTGACGGCTTCCGCGGTGAGGACATAACTCAGAATCTGAGAACCATCCGGAGCATCCCTCTCTCGGTGCCGACATCTGCCCCGGCCAGATTTGAAGTGAGGGGGGAAGCATACCTGCCCAGGGATGGATTCCAGCGGCTGAACGAGCGCAGGGCCGCGCAAGGCCTGCCGCTTTTCGCCAATCCGAGAAACGCTGCTGCGG
>PWUO01000120.1 GCA_003562555.1 Dehalococcoidia bacterium | reverse complement strand
GAGAGGTTCAAGAAGAAGTACGGCATCAAGGACTGAGTGTCCGCACATCGTCGACTACGAGAGGAATGGCGTTCATGAGTGCCATTCCTCTCTTCGTTTTCTCAGGGGCAGCGTGATGGCAGCAAGATTTCACTACGGCGGGCAGGCCCTCATCGAGGGCGTTATGATGCGTGGACAGAAGACCCTCGCCATGGCCCTTCGCCTGCCTGATGGCACCCTGGAGACCAGTCACAAGCCTATACCCTCCATCTACACCGGACGTTTGCGACGCCTTCCACTTTTTCGTGGCGTCCTCGTGCTGCTGGAGACACTCATCATCGGAACCAGGGCACTGCTCTACTCTGCGGAGAGGGCCGCAGCCGGAGAAGAGGGTGAGGAGATTCCCAAGGGCGCTCTCATCCTCGCGGTCGCCGTGAGCCTGACCTTCAGCGTCGCGCTGTTCTTCGTGGTCCCTCTCCTCGTCTCGCGGAGCCTCGACGCGTACATAGCGTCGGACCTGATGAGCAACGTACTTGAGGGACTGGTCCGCATGCTGATCTTCGTGACCTACGTTGCCCTCATCGGACTCATGCCTGACGTCAGGCGAGTGTTCGCGTACCACGGCGCGGAACACAGCGTTATCAACGCCTATGAGGCGGGGATTCCGCTCACTCCACAGGCAGTTCAGCGGCACTCGACGTCGCACGCCCGCTGTGGAACGAGTTTCATCTTCGTGGTACTGGTGGTCTCGATAATCGTGCTGGCGCTGTTGGGCAGACCGCCTATCCTGATCGGCATCCTCTCCAGGTTGCTGCTCCTTCCATTTATCGCTGCGACGAGCTACGAGATAATCAAGTGGTCGGCGGACCGCCAGGGGAATCCATTTGTGAGACTCCTGACAATGCCGGGCCTGACCCTGCAGAAGCTGGTCACGCGTCGGCCGGATGAGAGCCAGATAGAAGCGGCAATCGCCGCGCTTCAACTGGTGATCGAGGAGAAGAGCGAACCCGTAGCTGACGGCAGCCCGGAAGTCACGCCGGTCGGTGGCACGAGCTAGTCAGTATCGCCGGCATCGAGCCCGCGCATATCGCCCTGCTCGGTGATGAAACAGGTGCGCGTGTCGAGATGACACACCGGTCCCACTGGAGACGCCTGCACCAGGATCGTGTCATTGTCACAATCTTTGGCGATCGACTTCACGCGAAGGAAGTTCCCTGACGTCTCTCCTTTGTGCCAGAGCTCCTGGCGGCTGCGACTGTAGAACCACACGTCGCCACTCTCAACCGTTCGACGCAGGGATTCCTTGTTCATGTAGCCAAGCATCAGGACTTCGCCACTGGCAGCGTCCTGGATTATCGCGGGAATCAGTCCGTGAGCATCAAGCTTGAGCATTCAGCCTCCGAATCGTGTCACTGCCTCGTGCAGATCTATGGACCCCACGTAGATTGCCTTTCCCAGAATTGCGCCAGCCGCGCCGGCATCACGCAGCCGACTCAGGTGATCAAGCGATGCGATCCCTCCCGCGGCGATGACTGGCACATCGATGCTGCGGACCAGTTCCTCGAGGGCACCGAAGTTGGGCTCGGTCATCGTACCGTCACGACGCACATCTGTGTACACGAAGCGCGAGACCCCTGCATCGCGCATGCTGCGGCATAGATCTGCCACAGGAATCTCCGTCCCGACGAGCCATCCTCGAGTGGTCACAAATCCGTCGCGTGCATCAAGACTCACCGCAACACCTGAGGGGTACGCCGCAACCAGACCGGCAACCAGCGAAGGATCCTCGACCGCCACCGTCCCCAGGACCACCCTTTCAATCTTTCGTGAGAGCAGCCAGTCCGCGTCCTCCCTCGTCCGTATACCGCCACCGACTTCAATGCCGATCCCATCAACCGACTGAATCGCGAGGATCCCATCCCGGTTCACGAGGCGTCCCTCGGCAGCGCCATCAAGATCAACCACGTGAACAAGCCGTGCTCCGGCCTCCTTCCACCTGAGGGCAACCGCAGATGGATCGAGGTCGAAGACCTCCTCGCGGGCGAAGTCGCCCTGAAAAAGCCGCACGCAGGCACCATGGCGCAAGTCGATCGCGGGAATTATCTCCATACAGTCCTCTCAGGCGGGAACCGCCAATCAGCGAGACGAAACGTGACATTATAGGCGAATGGCGTACCTGCTGTCACGCACCGCCAGTTCTTATGTCACTTGGCCAGAGTTCTAGGATCGCGCCTCACTGGGTGACCGCCGAAGCCGGATGCTGAGAGGGTGCCTCCGCCAGAAGATCATCAAGGGTCTTTGCGTTCTCGATGTGGTACGCACCCACTCGAATCCTGCGAACCTCTTCTACGGTGGCCCCCACTCCAAGTCTCTCCCCCAGGTCGTGCACAAGGCTTCTCACGTAGAACCCGGACGAGACCTCACACTCGAGCGTGAACTCCGGATAGTCGAACGACACAAGCCGGAGGGAGTGAACGGTGACTGTGGATGGAGGAAGCTCCACTTCGACGCCCTTGCGCGCAAGCTCGTAAGCCTTCTTCCCCTGCAGCTTCTTGGCCGAGAACACCGGGGGCACCTGCTGCAGCTCTCCGGTGAATCCCTTGAGCGCGTCCTCCACCTCTTCCCGTGTCACTACACGGTCGCAGGTCTTCACGACCTCACCCGCCACATCATACGTCGTCGTGGTAGTGCCGAAGATCGCGCGAACCATGTAGCCTTTGTCCATATGCAGGAAGGTGCTGGCCTGTTTCGTGCGCTTACCTGTGAGAAGGATAAGCAATCCGGTTGCCAGCGGATCCAGCGTACCGGTATGCCCCACTTTGGTCTTGAATCGCTTCTTCACCAGAGCCACGGCCCTGGCTGATGTTATCCCCTTAGGTTTGTCGATGAGCAGAATGGCATCCATGGCACTAAGTATAGCCTACGACGTACGAGCGCGTTCAGGACGCGTGGGACAAAGGATCACGAACGAACTCGAGGCGTAGGACTTCCTGCGTGTGCGGCCCGACCTTCACCCTGTCATCGATACGCCATCCCGTCACCCAGACTATGTGCGACTCCGACGTCACGAGGGGGATGCTGTCGCGAAACCGTGAGGGAACCTTCGCATCGACGAGGAAGTCCTGCAGCTTCTTCTCCAGCTGCATTCCCAGAGGGCGGAAGCGGTCTCCGGGCTTACGCCTTCGGACAGAGAGTTTGCTGCCCGTCCTGCCCAGGTCGAGATACGCGACGAGCTCATTCCCGGTTGCATCACATGGTCCACCATGACAGGTCGCCACAATCCTCCATCCTGGGATGCGCGTCTCGCCCGGCACAGCCAGTGCGACAGGTTGTTCGGGTGCCATGATGACCTCAGCGTTAGGGTCGTCATCGCGGCGAAATGCCAGCAGTGTCGCCTCTTCTCTCCTCCAGACCACACCACAGGGCAGATCCACCTGTTTGCCCGGCCGCATACCTGCGAGGGAGCGAACTGACACGATGTGTGAGGTGGCGACGTCTCGCGCGCTCCCGGCGACGCCAATGATTGCGCGCCGTACGACCCTGGCCTGCACAGCGGGAGAGCTATCGGCGAACTGCTGCACATCGATACGCACGCACGACTTGGACACCGCCACACTGTGTGCCCACACCTCGTTCGCTGCCGCTATAATGTGGTCGTCGTCCTCCGCGGCTGCCACAGCAAGGCGAAGTAATGCTTCGTCACAGCGGGGATTGAGTTGCCTCAGAACCGGCAGCACCTCAAGCCTCATGCGGTTCCGCAGGAAATCGAGAGATTCATTGGACGCATCCTCGCAATGGGTCAACCCGCGCAGACGGCAGTACCTGAGCGTTTCTTCGCGAGTGACGGACAGCAACGGTCTGATGATCTGGAGTACGTCACGATCTTCGTCCTCCTCAGGCGCGAGGGGGAACGCATTCACAGGCTCCAACCCGCGTAGACCGTGTATTCCCGATCCACGCACCAGGTGCAGCATTACCGTCTCGACCGCGTCATCGCGCGTATGACCCGTCATGATGATGCCGGCACCATAGCGGCAGGCCACCTCACGCAGGAACTGGTAGCGCACTTCCCTGGCAGCCTCCTCGATCGAACACCGGTGCAGCGACCGGTAAGCGGCGATGTCGCGGGACTCTACCGTGCAGGGCAGTCCGAGGTCGTGTGCCTGCCCCGATACGAACGCCGCATCGTCACCAGACGCGTTGCCGCGCAGCATGTGGTCCAGGTGAGCCACGTGGATCTCAAGGGGGAATTCGTCGGCAAGCCGATGCAGGACGTGGAGAAGGCAGAGCGAATCCGCGCCGCCGGAGACGGCTACGATCACGTGAGCCTTGGCGGAGATGCCGCAGCAAGTGCGCATGAACGCCAGAACCCGGTGCTCCAGGTCACTCGGGAAGGATCGATCGGCGCTGCGCATCGACCCTACACCACCTGGTAGGACGTATCGTTGAACCGCGAGAGTCGTGCACCGAATCGGCCGAACTCGATCATGCTGATGCTGCCCGGATCCATCCGAAACCTGACGAGCATGTGGAGCGGCAGATCGAGCGCCTTGAATATGATCGACAGCGTCGTGAAATAGTGACTCACCACCAGCACGTTATCATGCGTCCCATTGAAGGTGTGAGGTTCAACGACACCCCAGGCACGGTCCTGCAACTCCTGGAAGCTCTCACCCCCGGGAAGGCGTTCACACCCACCCTTCCACCAATCCAGCAGCAATTCAGTGAACGTCTGGGGCATATCGACAGTGGACAGCCCATCGAACTCTCCCACGTTCACTTCCTTCAGATCGGTATGTGTCGTGACCGCCGTTCCATGATGTACAGCGATGGCGTCAGCGGTCAGCACAGTGCGCCGAAGAGGACTT
>PWUO01000285.1 GCA_003562555.1 Dehalococcoidia bacterium | reverse complement strand
TATGAGAGATACGTCAGGGTACCTACCACGGGCAGGAAGAGGGCCAGGAAGCACAGTGAATCGATGATGGCGCGCCCGCGTTCGGAAAAGCGCGTGTAGAGTATATCCACTCGTGCATGCCCCTTATTCAACAATACATAGCCCCAAGACAGGGCGTACATGCAGGCGGCGATCTGTATTGGAAGCTCGTACGTCCACATTTGAGCGCGGCCGAACCCGTAACGCATCACAACCTGCAGACAGATAATGAGGATCGCCGCTACCACCATCCACTTGACACCCTGACCAAGGTTCGCATTAACGGTGTCGATAAGCTTAAGAACTTTTCTCACGTCGTTACACCTTTATCAATTCCTGCCCCGGGATCCGGTGAGAATCCCGGGGCAGGAAAGGCATTAACCGAACGGACAGTACAAACGGAACTCAGGGAAACTAGATGCGGTACCAGATATCGCGCAGAGCCTCCATCCAGGACCAGTAGGAGTCGAGTATCTCGGCTTCCCATGGATCTGCTGCGGCCCTCTCTGCATAGTACTCTTGAGCTGCCTGCTGGTACTCTGCCTCCATCTCTGGAGGAAGAACCTGGATATTGGTGCCATAGTCGATGAACCGCACGATGGCTTCCTGATCCATTCTCAGCAACTCGGTATAGGCGCGAATAGTCTCGGCCTGGTTCACCTCGGAGATGATGGCCTGAATGTCTCCGGGCAAGCCGTTCCAGAGGTTCTTGTTGATGATGAACGGGTTGTACTCGTACGGCTGACGTGCGCCGGACAGGGACATGTATGACGCAGCCTCTTGCATTCCGAGATCCCAGTCGAGTGTCGGCATCGAGACCTCGTAGCCATCGATAACGCCGCGCTGCATGGCCTCGAAGACCTCGCCGGCGGGCATCATCACCATGCTCGCACCCATGCGCTCCCAGATCTCAGCTCCGTCGCCAGCACCACGAAGCGTCAGACCCTGAACATGGTTGGGGTACGTGAGAGGCTTGTCGATACCCATGTAGATCTCAGGTGGGCCCATCCAGCCACCATCCCTGACGATGTGTACGCCGGAGTCAGCTATCATCGTGTTGGCAAACTCAGCGCCGCCGCCCTCGCGGAACCACGAAAGGGCTTCCATCGGAGACATGCCGCCACCAACTGTGGTAAACAGACCGCACTCATCGTACTGGTCGCGCCAGTACATGAAGCAGGTCACGGCGAAGTCCAGCGTTCCAACTTCAACGGCCTGGAACTCCTGGGTGGCAGGCGCGATACCGCCGCCAACCTCAACAGCCATCTTTACGCGGCCACCACTCGCAGCCTCGATGTTGCGCGCGACTCTTACGAGCGAGGCATGCTGCTGGGTGATGCCACCCGCATGCGACTGACCTACAAGGTTAAAGGTCTCCTCGCTGGGCTGGGTGGGCGTGGGAGTGGGTGTAGGAGTCGGGGTTGGGGTTGGAGTGGGTGTTGGGGTCTCTTGCGGCGTACAACCGACAATCAGCAAGCTGACTATCGCGATTGCACCGATAAGAGACCAGATAAGTCTCTTGCTCACTTCTCACCTCCTGAAATACTTGGCTTGCTATCCCTCAAATATGAGGGTGGTAGTAGGCGGCACGGGAATACGAGTATCAGTAACCTCTCTCTGCTCAGAGTATACGAATGCCCCTCTCTGCTTGTCAATAGCCACATTAAGCATTCTTTGGATACCAGGATCCGCGCAAACTCGGTGTGCTTCAGAGAATCTCTGAAGCACACCTGGTCGGTGCACCTTCATTACCAGCCGCATACAACGACAGGTGCCGCCATGCCCGTCAGTTAACGATGGCCCCCTTGCTCGCCGACGACACCCGCTCAGCATACCTGAGAAGATAACCCGTCTTAACGCGAGGCTCGAAGGCAGGAACTTCGGCGAGACGCTTCTTCAATTCCTCATCGCTCACCTCGACATCAAGTCTGCAGTTGGGAATATCGATGCTGATTATGTCGCCTTCCCGCACTGCAGCCAGCGGGCCACCGACCGCGGCCTCCGGAGATACGTGGCCTATAGAGGCGCCACTGGTGGCTCCAGAGAAGCGACCGTCAGTGACCAGTGCCACTTCCTTGTCGAGTCCCAGACCTTTCAGCATGTCGGTGCAGTCGAGCATCTCCCTCATGCCCGGCCCTCCCCGAGGACCTTCATAGCGAATGACCACCACATCACCCGGCTTTATGCGCTGCTCAGCAAGCGCCTTCGCCGCGTCCTCCTCAATGTCGAAGACACGTGCAGGCCCACGATGCACAAGCATCTCGGGAGCTACCGCGCCGCTCTTCACCACCGCACTCTCAGGTGCGAGATTGCCGTAAAGTATTGTCAGGCCACCGGTCTCGCGGTACGGGTTGGAGCGCGGCCGGATGACGTCCTCATTGAACACCTTCGCCGACTCAAGGTTCTCAGCCAAGGTCCTTCCGGTCGACGTCATGACACTGGTGTCCAGCAGATCGGTGATGCGGGACGCGAGTGCCTGCACTCCCCCCGCGTAGTAGAAATCCTCGATATGGTAGTTGGACGCAGGAGCGAGCTTGGCAAGCTGCGGGGTCGCAGCCCTGATGGAATTGAGTTCCTCGATAGAGAACGGTATGCCCGCCTCATGCGCGATCGAGAGCATGTGCAGGACGGAATTGGTGCTGCCACCCATAGCCATATCGACCACGAACGTGTTACGAAGCGCCTGGGGAGTGAGAATATCCCGCGCGCGTATACCTTTGGAGAGCAACTGGAGGACCTGGCGTCCCGCCTGCTTCGCCAGCCATATGCGCTGTGAGAACACCGCGGGAATGGTTCCGTTGCCGGGTAATCCGAGGCCACACGCCTCGGTGAGACAATTCATTGTGTTGGCAGTCCACATGCCGGAGCAGCTGCCACAACCGGGAGTGACGCAGTGCTCCATAGCCCTCATGCGGTCGACGGTCAGCAGTCCGCGGGCGACCTCTCCCACCGCGGCGAACAACATGCCGGAGTCCAACTCGACATCCACCTGATCCGGCATTCGGCCGGCAAACATCGGCCCGCCACTGACGAAGATGCAGGGCAGGTTGAGCCGCGCCGCCGCCATGAGCATGCCCGGCACGATCTTGTCACAGTTCGGTATAAACACCAGCGCATCGAACTGATGCGCCTCCACCATGAGTTCAATGGAGTCGGCAATCACCTCACGGGTGGGAAGGACGTACCGCATACCCGAATGGGCCTGTGCGATGCCGTCACATGCGGCGATGGTGTTGAACTCGAACGGGGTTCCGCCCGCCTGGCGCACGCCCGCCTTCACTGCATCGGCGATCGTCCGCAGGTGCACGTGGCCGGGGACAATGTCGGTAAAGCTGTTCACAATTCCGATGAACGGCTGGTCCATCTCGTAGTCATCAACGCCTGTGGCGTACAGCAGTGCCCTGTGCACGCCCCTTTCGATTCCCTGCTTCACAATGTCGCTTCTCATCACGCCTCCCTACATATTGTAAATACAAGCACACATCCGCACCAGCATCCATTCCAACACCGGATCCCACACATAGCCTGCAAGGCAGCTAACACTCGAGAATGGGAAGCACGAGCGGCCCCTGTGGGATGACGGCGATCTCCGCGCCAGGTCCGATCAGGTCGATCGCCCGCAGAACCGCTTGGTCGAGATCCGGAACAGGTTCGATCCGCATGCTACACACCAACTGGTCGTCGAGCTTGGAATGAAGCATCAACTGGTTACGCATCTGAATGCGCGCCAGTATCTGGTTCTGCCATTGCACGCCGATCGGTTCTTCACGACGAATCTTCTGTAGCACCTCGATTGGACTGCCACACGAACGGTGAAGATCGACGAACGACTGCGGTCCGGCGCCTGCCTCACAACTGGACGCACTGATAACGATTCCGCCATCACGGGTGATGAGCGCCGCATTATCGATGCCCTTGATCGTCTGGTAGAGGTCGAGGTCGAGAGGCGCTCCACTGTTCGTGGTAATGGCGATGTCCACGCGGTGAGGCACCGGTGCGCCGACGATTGCCAGCGCCGCCGAACAACCAGCCTCATGCGCGGCCACCATGTCACCCGCAAACACGCGTGTGATCTCTTTGTCGTCGTTCAACAGCACGTTCACGATGAAGTCGAGTCTCGCCAGCCGCGCCTGTTCCACCATATCCTCGTGGATTGGGTTTCCCTTCAGCACTCCGCCGCGAGCGCGGGGGTCTGCGACCATCCGATAGCCGTGATTCACATACGCAGACTTAAGACCGAACACGCCGGGAGCGATGCTCTTGCGTCCTCCGGAGAAGCCGGCGAAGAAATGAGGCTCGATGAAGCCCGTCGACAGCCTGAAGTCCGCCTCAACAACTATCGGGTTGATGTCCACAGGCGTACCTCTGGACGTAGTGCCGATGTTGACCACCGTGTCGGGGTCGTGGTTAACCACGGGGTAATTCTCGACAACGTGATTCCCCAGCAACGCACACAACTCTTCCCGGCTCAGCGGTGGATGCAGCCCCAGTGCCACAACGATAGTTATCTGTTCGCGTGGCACCACGCGTTCCAGTTCTTCAAGAATGGGCGGCAGCAGCCTGTCATCGGGGCATGCGCGGGTGTTGTCCGTCACTATGACCACTACGCGGTCCGTAGTCTTCACCGCCTCAGAAAGCGGTTGCTGCCCGATCGGGTTCCGCAACGCAGCGACAATTGCGGAACATTCGTCAGCAAGCCCCTGCTGCGAACGAGGTTCGAGAACGTACGCGACGTTCTTCGTGGGAACACGGACACCTATTCTCTTTGCTCCAAAAGGGAGCTCATACTCAGTGAATTCCACGCGTCACCTGATAGCCGTACCGGGATTCAGAATGTTG
>PWUO01000177.1 GCA_003562555.1 Dehalococcoidia bacterium | reverse complement strand
CGGCGGCGATCTTCGTCCCTCCGACGTCAACGGTGAGCACGGGTCGCTCCAATCTGTTCTCTTCCATAGCGCTAGCATACTACGAGCGCACGTGCACCATTGTCAACGCTGCCCGAAAGCCTTTACAATAGGCACACATGATCAGCTTCGATGAGATGCGCAAACTGGCTCACGTGACACCATCGAAAATCGTCCTCCTTGTGATGGACGGGCTCGGTGGCCTTCCCGACGATCAGTCGGGGAAGACCGAGCTGGAGACCGCGCGACGGCCCAACCTTGACCAACTGGCCACCGAGGGGATCTGTGGCCTGGCCTACACAGTGAGCCCGGGAATCACTCCCGGAAGCGCCCCGGGCCACATGGCGCTCTTCGGATACGACCCGGTGGCGTATGGACTCGGCCGCGGTATCGTCGAAGCGCTGGGGCTCGATATCGAGGTCAACCCCGGAGACGTCGTTGCCCGCGGCAATTTCTGTACCGTCGATGACAACGGCCGTATTTCGGATCGCAGAGCCGGTCGTCTCCCGACAGAGACCACCCGTGATCTGTGCGCGCTGCTCAACGACAACGTTCGCGTGGCCGGCACGGAGATAAGCTTCTTTCCGGGCAAGGAACATCGCTTCGTGGTGCGTTTTCGAGGCGAAGGTCTCTCCGAGAAGGTGGGGGATACCGACCCTCAGCACGAGGGAATGGAACCGCTGGAGGCACGCCCCCTCGATGAAACTGCTGACGCCACCGCAGCCGTAATCAACGACGTCATCACGCAGACTCGTCAACTTCTCGCAGGAAAGCATCCTGCGAATATGGTGCTGCTGAGAGGGTTCTCTCAACACCCTGACTTCCCATCTCTCCCTGACGTATTTCACCTGACCCCCGCCTGCATCGCTACTTATCCAATGTACCGCGGTGTCGCACGGGTGGTGGGCATGGACATACTGCCGGCAGGAGAATCGCTTCAGGATCAGATTGAGACGTTGACAGAGTACTGGGACAGCTACGACTATTTCTTTCTGCACTACAAGAAGACCGATGCGCGGGGCGAGGATGGTGACTTCGCAGCGAAGGCCCAGGCTGTGGAGGAGTTCGACGCAGTGCTACCGTCGATCCTGACACTCAAGCCGGACGTGCTCCTCGTGACCGGAGACCACTCCACGCCCGCTGCGTTGGCCATGCACAGCTGGCATACGGTGCCGGTGGTACTCTGGGCTAAGTACTGTCGCAAGGACGAAGTGACCGAGTTCACGGAACCCGCCTGCCTGAGAGGGGGGCTCGGCCAGATTCACGCAGCCGAACTCATGTCGCTGGCCATGGCAAATGCGCTGAAACTCAACAAGTACGGAGCTTAGGCCAGCGGAGCCTCGGGCCTCTCCTCACCGGCCTCCTCGTCACCCAAACCCTCCATCTCGAGTTGCTCCATTATGCGCGCTGCTCGAGGATATCCGATCCTCAGGCGCCGCTGCAGGAATGATGCGGATATCTGGGAGTGTTCAGCTGCGAGCTTGCGCGCCTCGACCAGCATCGGGTCCACCGCGGGTATCTTCTGTCCCACGCCGTCAGGACGCTCAACCTCGCTGAGATCGACGATTGCCTCCTGCTGCCGCCTCTGGCCGGACCAGAATTGAACCAGACGTTCCATCTCGAAATCGGAAACGAATGTCCCCTGGAGTCGCTTCGGACGCCCGGCTTCGCTCGGTAGGTACAGCATATCGCCGCGTCCAAGCAGCTTCTCGGCTCCAACTGTATCCAGGATCGTTCGCGAATCCACCTGGGAGGTGACCGCGAAGCTCATCCTGGTGGGAAAGTTCGCCTTGATGAGTCCCGTCACCACATCGACCGAGGGACGCTGCGTTGCCACGATCAGGTGAATGCCCGTAGCGCGGGCGAGCTGCGCCAAGCGACACAACGAGTGTTCAACCTCATCGAATGCCGCCATCATCAGGTCGGCAAGCTCGTCCACAACGAACACCAGGTACGGCATCGCCTCGCCGGGAGCACGCTCTCGATTGTACGACTCGATATTGCGAGCTTTTGCCTTGGCGAACTCGCGATAGCGACGGTCCATCTCAACGTTCAGCCACCGCAATACCTTGACCGCCTTGTCGGTCTCAACGACCACTGGAGACGCGAGGTGCGGAATGTCCGCAAATGCCACCAGTTCCACCCTCTTCGGATCAACCAGCAGCAGTCGCAGATCGTCGGGGCTGTTGTGCATCAGCAGACAGCAGATGATCGAGTCCAGACATACTGTCTTGCCGCTCCCGGTAGAGCCCGCGATGAGCAGATGCGGCATCTTCGTGAGATCGCCTGCAACCGACTCTCCCCCTGCGCCCTTACCAAGACCAAGAGCCAGCTTCGTCTTCGCCTGCATCTTCTGGAACGAGGCACTCTCGATGACACTCCTCAGAGAGACCGAGCCGAACGCGGAGTTGGGCACCTCCACACCAACCATGGACTTGCCGGGAATCGGGGCTTCAATACGAATGCTGGGAGCGGCCAACGCCAGCGCAAGGTCGTTGGAAAGCGCGGTGATGCGGTCGACTCGAATACGAGTCCGTGACACTTCCTCCTGCCGTTCGTCGCCATGTTCATCGACCACCTTGCGGTACTTGCGTACCCAGCCAGGCTCCACACCGAACTGCGTCACTGTCGGACCGGTGTTGATCTGTACTACCTTTCCCTCAACCCCGTAGCTCCCCAACGCCTCCTCGATGAGGCGGGCGCGCTTGTCAATCTCCTCGCGGTTGAGCTCCAGTTCCTTCGGCTTATCCAGCACATCGATCGGTGGGATCTGCCAGCCCCCCATCGTCACAATCGGCTCACGGACCGGCTCCACCACCGGGGGCGCCGCAGGAGCAGGAGCGGCCTCAGGCTCCTTGCGACCCAGTCCAAACGGGCGCTTCTTCTCCGGCATGATGTCGGGCAATCCGTCAGGCGCCTTCATGGGCTCGGTAGGAGGAGGCACGCCCCGACGATACCCCCGCTCCGTGTTTTCCCCGGTAGGTTCGGAACCACCTGACGCCGTGGAATGACCACGGTCGTAGCTGAAGGGCACGCTGTGTTTCGAAGCACGTGAACGTGGTCGTGACAACCACTGGATGGTCCGTGTGAGTGGTTGTGGGGCGATCCACAGAATCCCCGCGATCACGAGCGCGCCGACACGAACCAATCCCCACACCTCTGAAGGTCCGAGTATCGCCTGTCCAACCCGTCCACCCAGCGTAACAGTCCAGAATACCGTGCCGGCAGGTCTCACGAGAGCAAGCAACCCCCAGATGCCCAGGCCCAGGAGGATGGCTCCGACAAACACGTTCCACCGTCTTCGCAGAGGACCAAACCCACTCCAGACCATGCGAACGAGAACAGCAAGCGCGATGGCCAGGAGGATAAGCCCGAGTCCGAAAGAGATCAGGAGCCGCTGCCACATCTCCGCAGCACCGGCCACGAGCCGCGGCCCGAACAGCACCGCGCCAACGCCAATCGCAACGACCAGCACGAGGCGCAACACAATGCGCAGGATCGAGCCCGCACTGGGACGCGACTTCGGATGCCACTCAGAACCGCGGCTGCTCCTTGCCGTCTTATACGCGCTCTTGCCTGATCGCCTCTTGACCATCGGTCACAATCCTACGGACTTTCTGTTCGTTCCAGGTCCGAATGCATTTCTCCCCTCAGATTCCGGTGACCACGGGGATAACGACAGGCCTCCTGTGCGTCCGCGTGTAGAAGAACCTGGAGATCGCCTCTCGCATCTGTGCCTCAACCGCCGTCCGTTCCTTCCCGGTACGCCGTCCGTGCCCGATTGCCGCCATGACAGCCCCCTGCGCACCTCGCAGCATCTCTCCATCCCCCCGAGTGTCCACGAACCCCTTGCTGACGATAGTCGGTTCTCCGAGCAGCACTCCGTCGTTCGGCGAAAAAGCGACCGTGACCACAACCACCCCGTCACGAGACAGCAACTTCCTGTCGCGCAACATGTTGGGGTCGAGCGGGCCCGTCATAGGACCGCTGGCCACCATATCTCCCGCCGGTACCTTGCCGACGACTTTTCCGCCTGATTCGGTCAATTCCAGGACATCGCCGTTGTTGAGTACGAACACGTTCTCACGGGCAACTCCCATCTGCTGCGCCAGCTTCGCGTGCCGCGACAGGTGCCGGTACTCCCCGTGAACCGGCACGAAGAATCTGGGCCTCACCAGATTGAGTATCGTCTTCAGTTCCTCCTCACTGCCATGACCATGCACGTGAACCCGGGACAGCGATCCGTACACGACGTTCGCACCTAACCGAAACAGGTTGTCAATCGTCCTGCTCACCAGTTCGTCATTCCCCGGTATCGGCGTTGCCGACATAATCACGGTGTCCCCGGGCACGATGCGAACCTGAGGATGCTCCCTGTTCGCCATTCGAACCAGAGCTGAAGTCGGTTCTCCCTGTGTTCCCGTTGTAAGGATAACGACTTTCTCATGGGGAAGGTTGTGTATCTGCTCGTGCTTTCCAAGCGTCTTGGGAGGTATCCTGAGATAACCGGCCTCGGACGCAACCTTGACTATGTTCTCCATCGAACGGCCGGTGACCAGCACGTTTCGATTACTCTTCGCTGCGATATCGAGTACCTGTTGAATCCTGCCCACGAGCGACGAAAACGTGGCGATGATCACACGGCCGGGTGCATCCGCGATGATACGTTCAAGGCTCTCGGCTACAGTACGCTCCGAAGGCGTGTAGCCGGGAAGCTCCACGTACGTGGAATCGGACATGAGCAGCAGGACCTGACGGGTGCCCAGCAAAGCGAGGCTGTGCAGATCCGTCGGTTGGCCGATTACAGGGGTGTGATCAAGCTTGAAGTCGCCCGTATGCACGATCG
>PWUO01000182.1 GCA_003562555.1 Dehalococcoidia bacterium | reverse complement strand
GAAGTGGTGGCCGACCTCGTGCAGCAGCGTGCGGCGCACCTGCTCCTCAACCTCGTTCTCCGTGTCGCACGACTCCTCGATCGGCCGCTGGAAGAGCGTGATGCGATCTGGAGGTACGAGGTCGTACGAGCTTACCCGTGCCGTCTGGGGTACGCCCTCGTATAAGCCGAGCAGCGTATCGCCGGGGGACATCCCGAGGTCATGCAGCAGTGAGGCTGACGGTTCGTCCTCGATGAATATGGCGACGTTGTCCAGGAGTTCCTGGAACTCGGGCGGCAGGCCCTCGATCGCCTTGCCTACAAGCTGCTCGAAGCGTTCCTCTGTCATTTCACGTGGCACCGGCACCGTCCATTCTCCGGGTCGATGCTGCATGATGATACCATCTCGGGGTGATGAAGAAGGGGCACGCGATCGCGTGCCCCTTCGGGAATTACTTCAGCACCACACTGTGGCGTCGTGCCATCCTAGTTCGGCGCCTGCAGTGCGACCCGATCGCCCTCGTTCACGCCGCTGAGTATCTCCACGATACGGCCACCTCTGAGTCCGATGGTGACCTGTTGCATCGTGGTGGAGCCGTCGTCGGCGACGAGGTAGACCACGTCGCGACCGGCATCGCGGAACACCGCTGATGCGGGAACGGTCAGTACGTTATCGCGGCGCTCGGCGATGATGTTGGCGGTGGCGCTCATGCCGTCCTTGACCCTGGGGTCGGGATCCACGAGGCTGATGGTGGTCTGGTACATGACGACGCCGGCCTGGATCATGGCCGCCTGGGAGATGAAGGAGACGGTGCCGTCCACTTCGACTCCAGGAAGGGCATCAAGCGTGACGTAGGCGTCCTGTCCGACCGTGATCTCGGCGATGTCCATCTCGTCGATGAGGCCGGACATCTGGAGACGGGAGGTATCGACTATCTGGAAGGCGGGGCTGGCCATCGTGGCGGGGGTGAGGATGTCGCCCTCGTTGATCTCGACCATGGTGATGACGCCGTCGATGGGAGCGGTGATGGTGGCGTCATCGAGTGCGTCGCGGGCAGCCTGCATGTTGAGTTCGGCGGCGGTGACGGATGCGGCTGCGGCCTCACGCTGGAGCTCCATGATTCTGATGGCGATGGGGAAGTCCCACTTTCGGGCCTCGGCGCGCTCTTTCGCGCTGTCGATATCCTGCAGCACCTGCTGCAGGAGCACATGCGCCTCCGTGATGTCGCCCCGGTCGATGAGGTCCTGTGCCCTGTCGACGCGTTCTGCTGCGTTGTCGAGGGCCATCCAGACGCCGGGGACGTCGATGACGTAGCTGCCGTAATACGAGGGATAGATGGTCTCACGGAGCTGTTGATCGGCGATCTGGTACTGCACACTAGCCTGCTCCACCTGGGTCCGGGCGAGGTCGACGTTGCGCTGGAGGTCTCTGGAATCGAGCGTTGCGAGAACGTCGCCACGCCGAACGGTATCACCCTTCTCGAACAGGACCCGGTCGACCGTTCCGGGGATGGTGAAGGAGACGAAGCGTTTGTCCGGGGCCTCGAGGTTGCCGCTGACGGAGATGGTGGACCTCACCTCTCCGCGCGTGACGCTGGCGGTGGGCAGGGCGTCGTTCCTGCCTGCGCAGCCTGCGAGTGTTGCAATCACCAGGCTGAGCGCGAGTATCGCGGCTGCCGTTCTTCTCATCACAGGGCCTCCTTGTCCCGGGACCGGTCCGGGCGTACCCGCCCTCACCTGTCGCCTGTCATTATACGCGCTATGGAGTCTAAACATGACTGATCTTCCTCTCACGTGTCCGTGTCATTCCGCCCATCCCTTGGTGACCGTAGGCAGGCTCATCTTCGTGACCCTGCGAATGGCCGGCATTTGGGAGATGAGCATGATCACGACGCTGCACGCGGCCGCGATCACGTATGAAGTTGGATAGATAATGGCGGTGAAGGCAAACCCCTCGGCATCTTCGGAGGCCTGGGTCATGAATGCGTCAGCGATCTGGTATCCCAGGGGAAGGCCTATCAGGATGCCAAAGGCCGCAATCCCGAGGTTTTCGATGGTGATGATGTTCGCCAGTTGCCGGTCTCCCATGCCCACCGCACGCATGACGGCGATCTCGCGCCGGCGCTCGAGCACGTTGACGGTGACGCCGTTGAAGACGATGGCGATACCCAGTCCGAAGCTCATTGCCAGCATCACGCCGACAAAAGCGTAGAAGAACCCCATCTGCTCATCGTAGAATTCCAACAGCACGGCTGCTGATTCGACGGAGGCGACCTCCGGGATGTTGTAGATGCGTCGCATCGTCTCCGGGCTGGGTTCCCCGTGGAAGCGGACGTACGCACCGGTAGCTGCGCCGGGGAGGTGGAACAGATCCTGTGCCTTGTCCAGAGTGACGTAGGCGAGACCACCCATCGGCTCGTCGATGATACCTACCACGGTGATCTCCGTATCCCCCACCGTGCCTATGAGGGGCTCAAGCAGGAGTACATCGCCGACGTTGATGTGCAGTTCGTTCCTGATCGGGGTGCTCACGAGGATCCCGTCCTCGGGCAACTGGGCCAGCGTGCCGTCCTCTAAGTACAGTCGATACATATCCGTGCCCGGTTTCATGCCCATTATGGCGGTGTCGACGAACTCATCTCCGAACCTCAGTCGGTAGGGTTGCTGCAGGATAGGTTCGGACTCCTCCACCTCCTGCAGGTTGCCTATGTACGTAGCCGTAGTTGCACTGCCGACACCCTGGAAGATGATCCTTGCATCGTAATTCGGGCCCTTCTCGAACAGCTCGTACATGAAGTCCATCATGTCCACGAAGGACAGGGACACCAGTATCATCGCGGCGGCCGACGCGACGCCGGTTGCCATGAACAGCGTCCGTCGCCAGTTGCGAAAGATGTTCCTGAGCGGAAGTTTGAAGGTGCTGGACAGGCGGGGGATGAACGGGAACAGTATCTCTATGATCGTGCGTCGCCCAATGGGTGGTGCGGGAGGACGCATCGCCTCGGCGGGGTGCATGCGAGAGGTAGCCCATGATGGAACTATTCCCGCCATGGCCGGGACGATGGTGCCGATGAGGACGCCTGCGACGACGACGCCCCACTGCGGCTGGACCTCCACGTAGGGGATGTGGAAGAAACCTATGTAGAAGTCGGTCATGCCCCGGGCCAACGCGTGCCCGAGGAGGGCACCGATGACGGATCCGAGAACGCCGACCACAAGGGCGAATCCGACGTAGTGTGAGAGCACCTGGCGCTTGCCGTAGCCGAGCGCCCGCATCAAGCCGATCTGGATCCGTTGTGATTCCACGAGGCGGCTCAGCAGCACGTAAATGGCGAGTGCGGCAAGCCCGAGGAAGAGTGCGGGGAAGAGTACGGCCATCTGCTGGAAGCTGTCGAGCTCCATCTTCATCATGGCGTAGCTCATCTGGTCATCACGTGGCAGTATGTGCGCGGTGCGGACTCCGTGCACGATGTCTATCTTGCGGGCCGTTACGCTCACCCGGTCGTCCGTGGTGGTGATGCGCTTGATGCCGTTGCGCTCAAGGACCCTCCGCACCTGTGCGAGTGCTGCATCGTGGTCCACTCCCTCATCGATGACGATGCTGACCTCGTTCATCATGCCGGGCATGTCGAAGAATTCCTCCGCTCTGCCATGCGGCATGAACATCACGCCATAGGTCTCCGGCGATGCAAAGGGCTCCTGTGCGCTCTTGGCGATCCAGATGAACTCCGGACTTACGGCGATGCCGACCACCTGGAAGGACGTCTTGACGCCGCCGCGTTCCAGGGTGACCCAGTCACCCGGCCCGAGTTCGTGGAATTCCGCGAACCTGCGGTCGAGCATGATCTCGCGGTTGTTGCCGGGGCTGAAGTACTGACCGGTCTCAACCTGCACGTTGTTGATGGATGGAGGTGTGCCGGCAGGCATGGACACGATTCGGGCTTCGGCGCGCTTGCCGCTCTCGAGAGCGAGGTCGACTCTCGCCTCGCCGACGATTCGACCCTCCGCTCGAACCCCCTCGATACCGTCGATGTCGCGGGCTGCTCGAGCGGGTAGCTGGTCGACACTGACCCAGTAGTCGCCCATCGACAGTACGTCGTACGAATGCTCGGCGGAGAGGTAGAGGTTCTGATAGGACTCGTAGACGGCGACGAAGGCGATGATGCCGATGGCGATGATGGCCACCACAGCGCCGAATTGCGCCTTGCCTGCGGAAAGGTCTCGCAGCAGCTTCCGGTTGAGGTTGCTGATCGTCACCATCGCAGTTGGTCCGGGTCGAGCGGCTTCTCGTTCACGGTTATGTCCGCGATCTGGCCGTCGTGGAGTCGTACAATTCGATCGGCGATCTCGCCGATGGGAGCATTGTGGGTCACGACGCACATTATCTGGCCTCGCGACTTGTTGATGTCGCGCAGCAATCGAAAGATGAGCTTGCCGGTCTGGAAGTCGAGACTGCCTGAAGGCTCGTCGCAGAGGAGGACCGAGGGATTGGTGGCGAGGGCGCGGGCGATGGCGACGCGCTGGTTCTCGCCGCCGGAAAGCTCGGCGGGGAAGTGCTTCTTGCGCTCGCCGAGGCCGACTGCGTTGAGCAGCTCGTCTGCAGAGCGCCGGTCATGAACGAGATCGGCGGCGAACTCGACGTTCTCCTGAGCGGTGAGGGTGGGGATGAGGTTAAAGAACTGGAAGATGAAGCCGATGTGGTTGCGTCGGAACCAGGTGAGCTTGCCCTGAGAGAGCGAGGTGACGTCGATGCCATTGACGTTGACCGTTCCGGAGGTAGGAGAATCGAGGCCGCCGATGACGTGGAGCAGGGTGGTTTTGCCGGAGCCGCTGGGGCCGAGGAAGACGATGAACTCGCCGGGCCAGACATCGAGGCTGACGTCGTCGAGCGCGCGGACCTCG
>PWUO01000162.1 GCA_003562555.1 Dehalococcoidia bacterium | reverse complement strand
GTTTCCCCGATAATGGATGAGCAATTTGCCGGTCTTCTGCCGCTTCTGTTCTTCTTCGTTCTGATGTTTGCGGCGATGTACTTCTTCACGATCCGGCCACAACGCAGGCGCCAGAAGGAGCAGGAGGAGCTGCTGCTGAGTCTCAAGAAGGGCGCCAAGGTTGTCACCAGTGGCGGCATCTACGGAGTGGTGGAGACGATCGACGACACCTCAGTGGTGCTGAAGACGGAATCCGGTGCACTCCTCCGCATGGCGAAGGTGAGCATAGTCGCGCGCCAGATGGGCAGTTGATCCGGCGTCACCGGGTCTGTGTGCTCAGACGTACTTGCCCGATGATAGCTTTTCGGCAAGGTATCCCATGAACTCATCAGCCTTCTCTCGTGGCGCGCGCGTGACGAGACTGACGGCGATGAAGATCACGGTGCAGAGGATCAGTCCCCAGACTCCGGGCCACCAGCCCAACGGCCTCGCACCGGTAACCTGAAGCACCAGGACGACAAGCGCTCCCGAGAAGATGCTGGAAATCGAGGCGGCAGCTGTCGCCCGTCTCCAGAAGAACGCGCCGAAGATGCTTGGGACCACCATTAGCAGCCCGGCCGACGCAGCGGCCGACAGCGGCGCGATCATGAAGTCGAGGCCCGCCCGCGTGGACGCCTGCCACGCGAAAAGCATCGCGATGCCCGCCATGATGGGTATCACCCACTGGCCTACACGCAGTTCCCGTCGTTCGCTCGCGCCCGGATTGATGACTCCCCGGTAGATATCCCGCGCCCACACTGAGGACAGGGTGAGCAGAATGGAGTCAATCGTCGACACCGCGGCGGCAACGATGCCAATCATGGCGACGAGGGCAAGGGCCCTGGGCACAAACGACATGCCGAGCAGCGTCGGTGTCGCCATATCCGGATTTTCGAGTCCGGGCACCAGCAGCCTGGCACCGAATCCCCAAAGCACGGCAATCAGCGTGTAGATGAAGCCGAACACGAGGAACCCCGCCATCATCTGTCGCATCGCCCGGACCGATTCGGGTATGAAAAAGCGTTGGCTTACCTGCGGATTCGAGAGAGAGAAGAAGAACCACGGCAGGGTAAGACCGATGAACATGTTGATGCTCCACAAGCCGTCGCCGGACGTAACTGTCAGAAGCTCGGGATGCTGCTGTTCGAATCGGGAGATGAACGCCTGCAGCCCTCCGAGCTCGGAGATGATCAACACGAGCAGGATCGTGGCACTCACCATCATGACGAGCGCCTGGAACGCGTCGGTCCACGCGATTGAACGCAGGCCGGCAATCCTTGACCACGCGATGGCCAGGAGCGTGGCGACCAGTATCCCGGACAGGACCGGTATGCCTCCGCCACTCATGCCATTCAGGAGCAATCCAATGCCAAGCAGCTGCGCGGCGCTGTAGGGAACCAGGAACACGAGCGCGAGCACGGCGGCGGCCACTCCCACCATCTTGCTCTGGTACCGGTCTGCGAGCAGGTCCATGGGAGTTATGTAGCCATAACGCCGGCCGGCCAACCAGAACCTCGGAAGGAAGAAGACCGCGAGGAACAGGCCACAAAGGTAGGTCATCTCGAATCCGAGCGCGCCGACTCCCCCCGTGTAACTCAACCCCACGAGTCCCACCAGCATGAAGGCACTGTAGGTAGTCGCGCTGTACGTGAGGGCAGAGATGACGCCGCCAACCCGCCGATCAGCCAGGAAGAAATCGCTCATGCCGACACCCACGTGTCGTCGAGCCGCGATGGCGATTGCGAATCCAAGGACGACGTAGATTACGATTGCCAGCCAGGCCAGTGCGGTATTGCTCATTCCCGCCACCTCAGGAACACGACGAACATGCTCCCTACGGCGACTGCAGTCCAGATGACCCAGAAGAGAAATGCTGCTGCGAAACGCGCATCACCGGAGAGGACGTACCATGGAATGAGTATGTCGATCAGCAGGAGGAAACCGAGCCAGCCCCACACAATCCAGCTCTTGATTACCATCTTCCGATTATAGCAACGTCGTTTGGGATTTTTCGAAATGCGTCACAGGAAGGATAGGGCGGGAATTCTAGCGCTTACGGCTCTCCAGCAGAACCGTAACCGGGCCGTCATTGACAATACGTACATGCATATGTTGCTGGAACACGCCAGTCGCAACCTCCACTCCCTGGGCGCGAAGCACCTGAACGAAGTGCTCGTACAGGGGCCTTGCCAGGTCCGGCGGAGCGGCATCGCTGAAACCCGGTCGTCTCCCCTTCCTGGTGTCCGCCATCAGCGTGAACTGGCTGACCACCAGAACCGCTCCGCAGACGTCCTGCACGGACAGGTCAAACTCCAGGTCCTCACGGGGAAACACTCTCAGCCCGGCAACCCTCTGAGCAAGATACTCCGCATCCTCTTCCGTATCGCCACGGCCCACGCCAAGAAGTACCACGAGTCCGTGGGCGATTTCTCCTGCAACCACGCCGTCCACCGTGACAGAACCCGAGACCACGCGCTGCAACAGTGCCTTCATACGCGGTGGCTATTCTAGGGTGTGGAAGTTCGCGGGTCAATGACAGGAAAGCTGTCGACAAAGTAGACCGGATTGAGCGACATGGCTTCAGCGACTATAATGCAGGAACGAGTGAGCATACCTGAGTCCATCTTCCACAATGTCTCCCGCCCCGGCAGGTACACCGGCAACGAGTGGAATTCCGTAGCGAAGCCCTGGGATAACGCGGCGCTCCGCGTCGTCCTGTGCTACCCGGACACTTACGAGGTGGGCATGTCCAACCTCGCGGTGCACATCCTGTACGAGATGCTTAATTCGATCCCCGACGTGCTTGCCGAGCGAGTGTTTGCGCCGTGGCCGGACATGGAACAGGTCCTGCGTGACAGCGGACATCCGCTCTTCTCTCTTGAGTCCAGGCACCACCTCGCCGATTTCGATGTCATCGCCTTTTCGCTCGGATACGAACTCACCTACACGAATGTACTTACCGTACTCGATCTTGGAGGGATTCCTCTCCTGCGCCGGGACAGAACAGATCGGGATCCCATCGTCATCGCGGGCGGAAGTTGCGCGGCGAATCCAGAGCCAATGTCCGACTTCATCGATCTGTTCTTCATCGGGGAGGCGGAGGACGGACTGGCGGAGCTGGTGGATGTGCTTCGCACGGGAAACGGGGAGCGAAACCAGGCTCTCCTGGCTGCGGCACAAATACGAGGCGTGTACGTTCCTTCACTCTATGAGCCTACCTATGACAGCGATGGTTCGTTCCTCTCTCTGGCTCCCACAGACGCCATCGCACCTCCCGTTGTATCGCGGCGGACGGTACCCCTGCTGCCTCCTCCTCCGACCCGTCCAGTCGTGCCCTTCCTGGAGGCGATCCATGACTATGGCAGCATAGAGATACAGCGAGGCTGTACGAGAGGATGCCGATTCTGCCAGGCAGGCATGCTCTACCGGCCGGTCCGTTCACGAAGTCGCGCTCAGATAATCGATGCGTGCGAACAGATCGCCAGCAACTGCGGCTACAGTGAGATGTCGCTCCTCTCGCTCAGCAGTGGCGACTACCCCCAGATGGAGGAACTGGTGGAGGATCTCGGCCCCATTTGCCTTCGGAGCAACATATCGCTCTCTCTGCCCAGTCTACGACTCGGTCCGGAGTCAGTGCGCCTGCTGGAGGCGCTTCCCGGTCGCAAGAGCAGCTCCTTCACCTTCGCTCCGGAGGCAGGAACCGAGCGTCTGCGACGGGCGATTAACAAGAACGTCACTGAGGACGATATCTTCAGCACGCTCGACGCGCTGAGAGAGGGTGGATGGACCAAGCTCAAGCTCTACTTCATGATAGGACTGCCAACCGAGACCGAGGACGACGTGTTCGGCATTGCGGCGCTGGTGCGCCGGATCGCCTCGTACGATCCCCGACTGCGCCTGAACGTCAGCGTCTCCCTGCTGGTGCCCAAGCCTCACACCCCCTGTCAGTGGCACATACAGGACAGCGAAGATGCGGTGAACGCGAAGATCTCGATACTGAAAAGGGGGCTTCGAACGGACAGGGTGAAGCTGTCCTGGCCCGATGTCCGCATCAGTCAGCTTGAAGCTGCGCTGTCGAGAGGCGACCGCCGCGCAGGCCGGGCAGTTCTGCGCGCATGGCAACTCGGAAGCAGGTTCGACGCCTGGGGCGAGCGTTTCTCCTTCAACAACTGGCAGGCCGCGTTCGATTCGTGCGGCCTTCGTCTGGACGAGTACCTGAACCGCGCTGCGCTCACGGGTGAACCCCTGCCGTGGGCGCATATCAGTACCGGAGTATCCAGCGACTATCTATTGTCGGAACAGCGAAGGATGGGTACGGGCGAGGCGACGGCTGACTGCCGCGAAGAGACGTGCAACGCCTGCGGACTACAGGGTCACGGGGCAGGTTGTCCGTCTGCTACTGAATCGACTTGAGGAAGTGGCTGATCGCGCGATTGGTCTGCTCTGGCTTCTCGGCGAAGAAGAAATGAGTCCCTCCCTCGATCACCACGAACTGCGCTCCTTCAATGTTCCCGGCGAGGTACTCACCGTACTTGGGCGGGGTGAACACATCGAGGCTGGCAGACAGCACCAGGGTCGGCACCTTCACTTCGTGCAGGCGGTCCATCACGTTGAAGTGGTCGCAACACACGAAATCGTTAAGCTGCACCCGTGCACCCACAGCCGCTGCGTCATGAACAATCTGCTCACGAAGCCCGCGATCCAATCCGGACTCACGGGTGACGACGTCAAAGACCACATTGTGAACGGCGCGTAACTGGGCCTCAACGAATCCGCTCAACCATGAGTCCGGGTCCTCGATTCCCTTTTCAATTGCTTCGAGCACGTGGGGTGCGACTCGGAGCTTCGCTCCCGTACCCACGAGAATCAGGCCCGCCAGGTCCTGAGGATAGTCCAGGGCGTACTGAAGCACGATCGCACC
>PWUO01000094.1 GCA_003562555.1 Dehalococcoidia bacterium | reverse complement strand
CGCATATATAGACACTGTGGTCATGCTGACTACAGCGGGCATCCTCGTATTCATCCTGCGTCGTCGATATCTCTGGCGCAGCAATCTGTTCACAGGTGTCGCCACTTACGAACCGGAGTCTGGTGAGTGCTCCTGAACTGCGCAGGGAAAACCAGTCAGTCGGACGCCGGTCACTCCTGCTGGGCGGTTGACAGACCCACAACGCGCTGTTACGTTCGACACTTAGGAGGGCTCTGGTGTCGCCTCCGGCATCCCCGCCGAAGGACCCGATACCGGCACCAGACCCGACTCAATTCTGTGCGACCCTCTCACCTCTTGGGCCGGGCCCATTCCCCCAGACTGCCTTCCGGCCCGGCTCATCCAAGTACGAGTGTCGTATACTTCCGGCGCGTTGCCACCACATCAAAGCCATGCTAAAGTGACCGTATCCCGTGGAGATGATCGAGGAGGAACCTGCGATGCGAGAGGCAGTATCTGTACCCGGCGCGCCGAAACCGGTTGCCCCACTTTCACCCGCAATAAAGGCAGGTGGATTCGTATTCGTGTCCGGACAATTGCCACTAGAGCCAGCGGGCCAACTGGCCGAGGGAATGAGTGCCCAGACGAGGCAGTGCCTCGAGAACATGAAGCAAATCCTCTTGGCCGCTGGCATCGGGCTGGATAACGTCGTCAAGTGCACCGTGTTCATCACCAACATGGACGAGTTCGCCACGATGAATAGTGCGTATGCCGAATATTTTCCGGAGACACCTCCCGCGCGTTCCACTGTTGAGGTCTCCCGACTGGCAAGAGGCGCCCTCGTGGAGATAGAGGCGATCGCACTGCAGTAGAGGCCCCGCAGCTAACGTCTCAACGTGCCTCCAACCCCCACTCCAAGCTCGATGCCAAGAGGCACGGCAACCTCCTCGAGGACCTTCGTTATGGCTGCCTTGAGAGACCGTTTCTGCTCGCTGGAAATCTGGTAGCGTGTCTTCACGAGACGGGCTATCGCGTTCGCAAGGTCAAGCTGCAGGTCGATCCGTTGGGGAGATTGCTGTGCCAGCTCTCGCAACCGAACTCTGAGCAGCGCTATCTCATCATCCACGCCCTCAACACAGCCTGCATCATTCAGTTCGAGCCTCTCGGCTTCACTGAGCGCAAGCGCGTAGAAGCTTTGCGCCTGGTCCTTGGCACCTCTATCGCGCGTTCTGCCCATCACCAGTTCCGCTCGTGGTAGAATCGCACCAGGATGGATGAGGCTGTATTCCACCGCTATCGGGGAGCACCTCTCTCGCGCGGCGTATCTCGAGATAGGCGGACAACGTCCCGCAGAGGACGCGATACGCGGCCAGTTCGTATAGGCCCTCGTCGATGAGTTGCTTCAACGTGGCCATCCGAAACCTCCCTGATGAGGCGATGTTGTCGACCAAAGAGCGAGACATATCATACTATTAGTATATCGTAATGTGCCAGCAACATCACCATTGCAGAAGGATCACGCTGCCGAGAATATAGCGCTGCACAGGATGGCGAATCGATCGAATGACGGAACGCAATCGTAGAACCTGCGTACGAGAGGCCAGGAACTCGGAGTGGGGCCAGCTAATCGACCTTCTTGCGGAAGCTGGCCTCCCAACAGCAGATCTGTCGAATGACGTGAACGTGCGTTTCTACGTCGCTGAAGACGACCACTCCCTGCTGGGATGCGTCGCCATCATCACGTACGAAAGCAACGTGCTCGTTCGATCATTGGCTGTCCGCGAGGGCCATCGGAATGAAGGCATCGGCACGCAGCTTCTGGATACGGTAGAGCGTGCCGCTCGGGATCACGGTGCCAGGGATGCATACCTCCTGACACTCACGGCCGAGTCCTTCTTCTGCCACAGAGATTACCGCCTCATTGACCGGTCCGAAGCTCCTGCAGGCATCGCGGCCTCAACCGAGTTCGCCTCAGTGTGTCCAGTATCAGCCGCCTTCATGAAGAAACGGTTGTGAGTCTCCGCACAGCGGGGGAATCGGGACGATGTCCCTTGTCGTCTCAGAAACACACGGGACGAAACGGCACCGCAATGCTACTATTGAGTCGAGCGCAGGAGGACAGTAGAAGAGCCGATGGGACTAGATCTGACCACCGGACTCGTGGCTCTCGGAGCAGCAGCACTGGCCTTCGTTGCATCGAACATCTACACTCGCACGGCGGCACTGAGCTGGGAACGCACACCCTACCCGCCGGGCCGTCTTATTCGGGCCGACAGTACGCGCCTGTACGTACGAATAAGAGGTCAGGGGTCCCCAGTCATCGTCATTGAGCCAGGCCTGGGCAGCCCGGGTGCCGAATGGTGGCTCATCCAGGACGAACTGGCCAGGATGACCACAGTCATCACGTATGACCGCGCGGGCTACGGGTGGAGCCGGCCCGGCAGATTCCCACGCACGAGCTTTCAGGTTGTCAATGAACTGTCCTCAATGCTGCAGCGCGCTGATCTCAATGGCCCATTCGTCCTTCTAGGACACTCACAGGGGGGTCTCTACACTCAGTTGTTCGGAAGATTGCACCCCGACAGGGTCGCCGGCGCCGTATTCCTCGATCCGATCTCGTCAAACCACAGTCGATTCAGAACAGAGCTTGACCCATCCGTGTACCACGCGAGCAGGATCGACGCGCTGCCGTATGCGCGGATACCGGCTGCGCTGCGTCGACTGGGATTGATGCGCTTCTGCAGACACCTCATCGAGACGAATCTGCTCGCCTATCAGTCAGCCCTGCCTGCAACTGTTCGCGAGGTGATCTGGCAGCACTTCACTCTGCCAAAGGCCTACACAGCGATTCTCAGCGAATACGACCAGAACGCCACTCCCGCCAACTCCTCCGACATCCGAAACGCCGGGGCATTCCCGCAGGTTCCGGTGAAGGTGATCTACCACTCACCGCGCAGAATGGTGCGCGATCTGATGCGTTACCGGGGCCTTCAGAGAGATGACGCAGAACAGGTTGAGCAGATCTGGCAGCAACTCGCACGCGCCTACGTGCGATTGTCTCCTCACGGGGAATGGATCGTCGCTCAGGAGAGCGGTCACTACATGCACATCGATCAACCGGAGCTCGTGATGGATGAGGTACGGCAGCTCATCCTGCGTGTTCGGGGTACTGCTCCAGGCTGCTGAGCGGGCGCTCCAAAGCATCTGCCTCTCACCGTGCTTCCAGCCCATCCAGGCGTCATATGCTTGCGCCTGTGACCAGCCGATGCTATCGTTGCAGCCCATGCGGCCACCGTGGGAGGAGTTGGAGCCGGCCTCACAGGGTGCGGTTGAGAGACGACGCCAGGCCATACGAAACCTGGCTCAGTTCACCAGCATCGCGTGTGCAGCGACCCTGGCACTGGTGGTCGTTGATTTCGCGAGTCACCTCGTCTCGGCCCTGCCTGCACACAGTTCGCTGCCGCACGCGGCTCGAGAGATACGGCCGGCCCTGATCGCCACACTGCTTAGCTGTCTCATCCTGCTCACATTCTGGTTACTGCCTCATCTCCAGTTCCACTACCTCACCAGAACGAGCGGGACGCTACTTGTGCTGCACGTGTTCCTGCTCCCCTGTATCGTGCTCCTCACGGCATCACACGCAGTGCTGAGTTCTCTCGGGTTCGTCCGAGACGCAGGTATTCTCTATGCAGGCAATGTTCTTGCCGCTCACGCCCTGCTACTGCTTACATGGCAGCACGCGATTAAAGGCGGCCTCCTGTTCGGAAGCGATGTGCCGGCACGCGCCGTGACACGACTCCGTCTGCTCTTACGATTCGGGACCATCGGCCCACTGGTTGCAGTGGGCGTGACGTTTGTAAACGTGGCCGCGAGCCTCTTCGTCCTGGCTGCGTTGTCCGCCATACACCTCACGCTCATCGCCAGAGGAGGCTACACGCTGGACATCCTGAAGACCGGCAACGGACTGTAGCTGCGTGACACGCCTGCCTGCCATCGGCCTGACGACTACCCTGATATGGCATCGATCCCGTTTCGCAGGTCCCTCACAAACCGCACAGCGCTCTCCAGTGAACGATCGTGTTCCACGAGTTGCAGCAGTTGGCTGCCAACGATGACGCCATCTGCAACCTGTGCCACACGAGTTGCGTGTGCCGGCGTCGAGATACCGAATCCCACGCACAGCGGCAGCGATGACACTGCGCGTGCACGAGCAACAAATCCCTCCAGACCATGATCTACCGTCGCCCGCGCCCCGGTCACACCAATGAGTGCCACCAGATAAAGGAATCCTCGAGATCGAGTGGCAACGTATCTGAGGCGTTCTTCAGTCGTGCTAGGCGCAGCCAGGTAGATTACGTCGATCCCTCGCCGTTGAGCGGCCTCTTCCAGGTCAGTCCCTTCGTCAGGCGGTAGGTCGGGAACAATCAGTCCGCTTACTCCTGAGTCGACAGACGCCGCGCAGAAACGGTCGAGTCCCTTTCGCAGTACCGGATTGTAGTAGCTCATGAATACCAGCGGGGTCTCGACTTCCCACGACAATCTGGCCGCAACATCAAGACACACGTCAGGTGTGACGTTCTGCAGAAGGGCGGCATGACTGGCGCCCTGTATCGTCGCTCCGTCGGCAAGTGGGTCCGAAAACGGGATACCGAGTTCGATGACGTCACACCCGTGTTCAGCGAGCAAAGGGACCAGGCGAAGCGTCGTGGCGACATCAGGGTACCCCACGGTTACGTACGCGACGAGTGCTTTCTTCCGAGTCTTTCGGAACACCATGTCAAGACGATTCACAGGTTCGCTCCCAGCGCATCGGTCACGATGCCAATATCCTTGTCACCTCGACCACTAACGTTCACAACAATTGTCTCCTGTGCACCACACAAGCTCGCCAGCTGCGCCGCATATGCCAGAGCATGAGCCGATTCCAGCGCAGGGGTAATCCCCTCGGTGCGACACAACAATTGGAACCCTTGAAGTGCTTGACTAT
>PWUO01000064.1 GCA_003562555.1 Dehalococcoidia bacterium | reverse complement strand
GTCACCGATAATGGGGATTCCTGCGGGCACAGAAGCGATCGTCTCTTCGAGCGCCCGCATGCCTTCGATTCCATGCGCCTCATAGAACGCGAGGTTCGGCTTGTACGCACACACGAGATCATGAGTTGCACCGATGATCTCGCGGTTGAACTCGGCAATCGACATTCCTGGGGGAAGACGATCCGGGTCGGGATCGAGGCCGATACATAGCAGGCTGTCATTGCGAGCTGCCGCTTCCCGTAATTTGCGATCGAAATCCATCAGCCGGACCTCCTCTAGTAGTTGACGAGCGTGTTGATGCTCTTCGCGACGACGTCTCCGTGCTGATTGACCGTCTCTGCCTCGTACGTGAGGATAAACATCTCTCCCAGGCGACCCTCCCTGTGTTTCACGTCGGCGAGCCTGACACGTGATGTAATCGTGTCTCCAATACGGAGGGGGGAGAAGAACTCCCATCGCTCCTCTCCCTCGAGCACGTTGTCTCTCGGCAGGGGGACCTCGGGGACAGGAACGGGGACGCGGCCCGCCTCGGGGCTGCACCGCGCAATGGTCATGATGGCGCAGAAGATGTGCGGGGGCACGACGGGACCCCCGAAGTGCGTGCTGTGGGCGTACTCCTCATCGCACCACAGCGGGTTGGCATCCTGTACGGCATCGAGAAACCGCCGCACGATCTCCTTCTCTACCTTGAGCACGTGAAGCTTCGCCTCAGTGCCCACATACTGCTGCATGTCCTCGAACGTGAGTAACCTTTCGCTCACTGTACTGTCCTCCTGTGGCGGCGCTACGGCGCACAGTCATCATAGTGGTCCAGCCGGGAGGGAGACCGTTGCGGCCCCCTCTGTTGTCCTGACCCCGTCGAGCCGCTCGCTCCAGATATCGAGGTCCACGAGGTTCTCCTGGCCCTCGACGCGTTTTGCACTTACCGAGGCACGAAGAATCATGTCCTCGTCCGCGGGATCGGTACCTTTGTAGCGGCAATTCATTGCCTTGAGCGATCCTTCCGGGCCGATCCAGCCCGTCAGAAGCTGTCCGAGGAACGCCGCCTTTAGTCGCCCGTGCACTACGACGTCATCGAGCTTGTTCTTCTTCGCAAACTCTGTATCGTAGTGGATCTCGTAGTAGTCCTCAGATGCGCCCGCCCACATGACGAGCTGACGGCGAGTGGGGTGTTTTCGTAGTGCCGGTATCTCGTCTCCTACGGAGACATCGTCGAAGTACACCTGCTGTCTCACTGTGTCCCTCCTCAGTGCGTGCTGTGATATTGTAGGTGGCGCCGCAGCGGGCTGCAAGGATTCGCCCAGGGCTGCGAAGGTTGAGCGTGGATTACTCTCAGGTTGAGCGTCGTCTCGATTCCTTCGTGAACTACGAGGTACTTCCCGGCTTTGGATTTGCCGAAGCAGGGTATGATCTTGATCACGTGCGTGAACTGCTTCGGCGCCTGGGCAGGCCTCACCTACGGACCACGACCGTTCACGTTGCGGGGAGCAAGGGAAAGGGCAGTGTCTCGGCGCTGATCGCCAATGCCTTAAGCGCGTGTGGTCACAGGACCGGTTTGTACACGTCGCCGCACCTGCTGCATCTTGGCGAGCGCATCAGGGTGGACGGCACCTTCCTCACCCCGTACGAGCTAGGACGCATGTTGGATCTGGCGGGTCCGCATATTGAAGCGATGAGAATTGAAAACAGGTGGCGGCAGTTCACCTATTTCGAAGTGATTACCGCTCTTGCGTTCCTCTACTTCCGCTCGAGGGCTGTCGCGGTTCAAGTAATTGAGGTGGGACTCGGGGGCAGGCTTGATGCGACCAACGTAGTACAGCCTGACGTATGTGTCATCACGCCTATCAGTCTCGAGCACACTGCGGTGCTTGGAGACACAATCGAGAAGATCGCTGCCGAGAAGGCGGGCATCATCAAGGCCGGAGCAGCGGTGGTATGCGGCCCTCAGGATCCTCGCGCTATGCGGGTGATCGAATCAGCGTGCGCTGCCAATGGCGTGAGGCCTGTCATCGTGGGAAAGGACGTCACGTTCGAAGTCCTCCAGGGATCGCTCGACGGGCAGTCGATTCTTGTGAGAGACGCCAGAGGAGAAAGGGAATACCTCACTCGTCTGACGGGAACGTTCCAGGCGGAGAACACAGCCACGGCGGTTGCAGCAATCGAAGTGCTGGGCACTCGGGGTGTGAAGCTGGACTTCGATTGTGTGGCTCAAGGTTTGGCCACAACGGCCTGGCCGGGCAGGTTTCACATCCTGTCTCGCGACCCGCTGCTCATCCTTGACGGAGCACATAATCCGGCCTCTATGCGGCGGCTGGCTGAGAGCCTGGAGGCGTTCGGCGCGACTCATAGCCTGGTGTTCGTGCTCGGATTCTCGAGTGACAAGGATGTCCGGGGGGCAGTACGTGAACTGCTGCACCTGGGAGGCAGCATCATACTGACGCAATCTGGCCAGCCACGGGCGCTCAGGACGAGTGCTGCGGTGGAGATGATCAACGATCTGGGCGTCGTGCTGGCGTCCGAAGAGGATACTCTGGCCGCACTGCAGCATGCGAGGACGAAGGCGGGCAAGAAGGGTACCGTCTGTGTCGGCGGCTCTTTGTACCTGGTCGCCGAGGTGTTGCGATGGTGGCAGGACAAGCCCGCGGCTCAGACGAACTGGGCCACCGGAAGGGACATAACGTAATCAGTGGTCGCCGGTTTTGAGCCCGGTCTCTATATCCTCCGGGAAGGACTCCAAGGCCTCAGTGGGCAGCTCAGCGCGGTACATCTCCTGAAGGGCCATCACGTGGCTACAGGTCTCCCACTGTCCGAAGAAGGCACAAGTGCACGACCACTGGCCGTCGGCGTAGCTGACCCGGTGGTCGGCGTTCTCGCCATGAAAATTGGCCGTGAGACTACTCAGTGTCACACGGCCTGGTTCTTGCGCATATCGTCTGGCTTTCTCGATCTTACCGATCAGACTAGACCTCATCATCCACACGTCCTCCTTATCTCTGTCGTTTGGGCGTGGACATGAACTGCTGCGGGTGATGACCGGATACACACCCGCTCGCCCTGACCAAAGTATACCGTAATGGGGCCGTCAATCCCAGCGGCCGACACGTGTGAGAAGGGATATGGCTGAGCCTAAATTGGGAGTTTCGCGGGGTTGCCGACACTGTCTGTAAGCAAGGCCTCAACGTCATCACGACGAAACCTGCGGTCGCGGCGAGGACCTATGCGGTAAGAGGGCAGCAGCGCGGCGTCGGCCCAGTTGCGGACTGTGTTCGGGTGAACGTTGAGGAGGTGCGCGGCCTGCGCGGTTGTCAGAAGTCCCGGCGGGGTAGGCTGCATTGTCTGTCGTCTTGTCATTTGTTCATTTCACCTGAGGTCAGATGAATTTAGCTCTATTATGCGCCCTTGTCTATCCCCCGATGGTCACAGGGAGGCGGTACAATGGTGACCGGGACGAATGGATGCGGGGCTGCAGGGTTCTCTTTGCCCGTCCATCCTCCTGTAGGGTACAATTCACAACCCTCTGCTGATTCCGGTTAAGTGATCCCCATGAGAGACCTTCTATTCAAAGCCCTGCGAAGTCACGGTGCCGACCATGTCGACATCCGGCTTGAGGAGCGGGCGGTCACACGCATTACCTACCGCGGGGCAAGCCTGGAGGAGGCCAGCCTTCTGAGCGACAGCGGGGGGTGTGTACGCGCGCTCGTCAATGGCGGGTGGGGATTCGCCAGCTTCAATGATATCGATGCGCTGGAACACAGCGTGGCCAAGGCAGTGTCGGAGGCTCGCTACTCAAGCGGTGACCCTCTTGCGCTGCAGCAGCGGGAGCCTGTTGAGGCAAGCGTCACTTCCTTTCCTTCGGTCAACGTCACGCAGATCTCCCTGGAGCAGAAGAAGCGAATGCTCGATGAGTACAATGACATTATTATGTCCAGCCCCCGCATTCAGAGCTCTCACATTTTGTATGGCGATTCAGAGCGTGTCATTCGCTATGCGTCGTCTGACGGCAGCTACATCGAACAGAAGATCCCGGATCTCTCACTCAGGCTCACCGCGATCGCCCGGGATGGTGACGAGGTGCAGCAGTCCGGCGTAAGCCTGGGTACGGTAGGAGACCTCGGTCCCATCACGACGCTGCACGATAGGGCACGTGACGTTGCGCGTCGCGCTGCCGCCCTGCTCGACGCCCAAAGCCTCAAGGGAGGAGAGTACACCGTGGTGCTGGACCCGGTGTTGGCAGGAGTGTTCACCCATGAAGCATTCGGACACCTGTCCGAGGCAGACCTCGTCTATCATAACCCCCAGTTGAGAGAGCTGATGGTGCTGGGGCGCAGGTTCGGCGGCAAACATCTGAACATCGTCGACGATGCAACGCTGCCGTCATTGCGAGGCAGCTACGCTTACGATGATGAAGGGACACCCGGTCAGAGGACGGCGTTGATACACGATGGTGTTCTGGAAGGAAGGCTGCACTCGCGTGAAACTGCGGCGCGTATGGGAGAGCCGTGCTCGGGGAGTGCGAGGGCGATCAGCTACCGGCACGGACCCATTGTGCGGATGAGCAACACGTACATCGAGCCAGGGGACGTGTCTCTTGCGGACATGCTCGCAGACATTGATGAGGGAGTGTACGTAAAGGACTGGTACGGGGGACAGACAAGCCTGGAGATGTTCACGTTCTCGGCCGGAGAAGCGTATATGATTCGCAACGGCGAGGTGGCAGAGATGCTGAGGCCGGTTGTTCTCACGGGCAATGTTTTCACGACGCTTGAGCGCATCGACGCGATCGGAAACGACCTGGACATGAATCAGGGAGGCGGTTGTGGCAAAGGCGGACAGTCTCCGCTGCCCGTCTCCAACGGAAGTCCCCACATTCGAATCAGCAGGTGTGTGGTGGGGGGGCGGTGATGGAGCGGATCCTCGATCTCGCACTGAGAGAGGCGGACCGGGCTGAGGTCTACGAGGTCAAGTCCGAGAGTACGCTC
>PWUO01000192.1 GCA_003562555.1 Dehalococcoidia bacterium | reverse complement strand
CTGTTGTAGGACAGGGGTAGTGATTTCAGCACTGTGAGAATGGCGACCAGGTTGCCGTAGGTTCGTCCGGTCTTTGCGCGGGCCAGCTCGGCCAGATCGGGATTTCGCTTCTGAGGCATGATGCTGGATCCCGTGGTGTAGCCCTCGCCAATGCAGATGAAGCTGAACTCCGTGCTGGACCAGAGCACGAGTTCCTCTGCGAGGCGCGAGATGTGCATCATCAGAATCGCACCGCAGGCGTTGAACTCAGCCACGAAATCGCGGTCGGCCACTGCGTCCATGCTGTTGGCGCTGACACGGTCGAAACCAAGTTCCTGTGCCACGGCGTCGCGATCTATCGGATACGGCACTCCTGCGAGTGCGCCGCTGCCGAGCGGCAGGACGTTCACACGTCTCGCGCAGTCAACCAGACGTTCCTCGTCGCGGCCGAACATCTCGAAGTACGCCAGCATGTGGTGGGCGAACAGCACAGGCTGCGCCTGCTGCAGGTGGGTGTATCCCGCGAGTAGCACGTCGGGGTTTCGTTCGGCAAGCTCGACGAGCGCGAGGCGCAGATCCCTGAGCGCATGCCTGATCTCACCGATCTCCTCTCGGAGGTACATGCGCACGTCGAGCGCTATCTGGTCATTTCTGGAGCGGCCAGTGTGTAGCCTGCCTGCGGTGTCGCCGATGAGCTTGAACAGCCGGGCCTCCACGGCCATGTGGATGTCCTCGTCCGCTGCATCGAAGACGAACTCGCCACGCTCGATTTCGGCGCGGATGGTCTCCAAGCCTTCGACGATGCACGTTGCATCGTCGACCGGGATGATTCCCTGACGGCCGAGCATCCGAGCGTGTGCGATGCTGCCGGCGATGTCGTGCCGGTAGAGGCGCCGGTCGTACCGCAGCGACCCGACGTACTGCTGGACCTCACTGCTCTTGGATTCGAGCATCAGTCTGCACCAATGGCACCGCGTTGCTGCCGCGCCTGCAGGCGAACGGGCAAACCCCAGAGCCGGATGAATCCGGGCGAGTCCGCCTGGTCGAACGCGTCTCCCTTATCATACGTCGCCAGACTGAGATCGTACAGGGAATACGGCGACTTCCGGCCGACGACCGAGCAGTTGCCCTTGTGGAGCTTCAGCCTGGCAGAACCGGTGACGTACTCCTGCGTGTCATCCACGTATGCGGCGAGGTTGCGCCGCAGCCCACCGAACCAGAGGCCGTTGTAGATAAGGTCGGCGTACTGGGAGGCAACGAGCTGCTTGAAGCGCAACTGGTCCTTGGTGAGCACAAGATTCTGCAGCGCGGAGTGGGCTTTGAGCAGGACGGTTGCGGCGGGGGCCTCGTAGATCTCACGCGACTTGATGCCGACGAGCCGGTTCTCGATGTGGTCCACCCTGCCGACGCCGTGCTGGCCAGCGATGGAATGAAGATGCTCGATGATCTGCACTCCACCCATGGCGACGCCATTAAGCTTGACCGGGATGCCCTTTTCGAACTCCACTTCGATATATTCGGGGGCATCCGGTGCGTCCGACGGGTCGCAGGTCCATGCGTACACGTCCGCTGGCGGCTCGGTCCACGGGTCCTCAAGCACCCCGGTCTCGATGCTGCGGCCCCAGAGGTTCTCATCGATTGAGTAGGGGCTCTTCTTGGTGACCGGTACCGGGATGCAATTCTCGTCTGCGTAGCGGATGAGCTCTTCACGGGTCATGCCCCACTCGCGCGCGGGCGCGATGATCCTGAGATCCGGGCCAAGCGTGCCGATACCTACATCCAGCCGCACCTGGTCGTTGCCCTTGCCTGTGCAGCCGTGCGCGACTGCTACCGCACCTGTCTCGCGGGCGACCTTCACCAGGAGCTGGGCGATGAGGGGACGGCCGATGGCTGTGGCAAGTGAGTACTCCCCCTCATATATCGCGTCTGCCTTGAGCGAAGGAAACACGTAATCGTTGATAAACTGTTCTTTCGCATCGGCAACCACTGCGTCCACCGCTCCCACGTCGAGCGCCTTCTGCCTGATGGCGTCGAGATTGGCGACGTTGCCGATGTCGACGGTGAACGTCACGATGTCGTAGCCGTACTTCTCCTTGATCCACTTCACCGCCACGGACGTATCGAGTCCGCCCGAGTATGCCAGCACTGCCCGTTCAGCCATCTGTTTCTCCTTTACGCTGAGGCCAGGATGGTCCTCAGGATGTTGATCGCTTCGTCGATATCCTCATCCGTCGCGATGAGCGGCGGCATGAATCGAATGGCATTGGGCCGCACGCGGTTGACCAGCAGCCCGTGATTGAGGCACTCGAGTGTCACGTCCTGCGCGATGTCTCTTTCGAGTACGAGCGCCAGCAGGAGTCCCCGTCCCCGTGCGGCGCTGGCCATCGGCAGCTCTTGGACGAGACCATTGAGCTTGTCGAGGAAGCGGGCACCGACTCGCGCTACGTGAGCCGGGATGTTGTTCTCGACGATGTAGTTGACAACGGCATATGCCGCGGCGCAGGCGAGCGGATTGCCGCCGAACGTGGAGCCGTGATCTCCCGGTTGGAACACCGATGCGCGTTCCCGGGCGAGGAACGCACCAATGGGCACGCCCGATGCAAGCCCCTTGGCAAGTACCAGGATATCCGGCTCAATGTTGGCCTGTTCGTAGGCGAACAGCGTCCCCGTACGTCCGATGCCGGTCTGGACTTCGTCCAGGATCAGCAGGATGCCCTTCTCGTCACACCACTGCCGCACCTGGGGCAGGTAATCGGCGGCCGGAATGCGCACGCCCGCCTCGCCCTGGAGCGGCTCAAGCATGACGGCGCAGGTGTTCGGGCCCGTGGCATCGCGAATAGCCTGAACGTCGTTCCACTCCACATTGACGAACCCGGGCGGCAGGGGAGAGTAGAGCTCCTGGTATTTCTGCTGTGCCGTCGCGGCCGTCATTGCCAGCGTCCGCCCGTGGAAGGAGTCTCCCACCGTGATGACCTCGTAGGCTCCGTCCAGGTGCAGTTTGCCGTAACGGCGGGCGAGCTTCACTGCTCCCTCAGCCGACTCGACGCCGCTGTTGGCGAAGAACACCCTGTCCATGCAGCTGTTGTTGACGAGCAGCGCGGCGAGCTCGAGCTGCGGTATTGTGTAGAACTGGTTGGACGTGTGGATGAGAGTTCGTGCCTGGCGTTCGATGGCCTCAACGAGCACCGGGTGGCAGTGCCCCAGTGCGTTCACCGCCCAACCGCCCACGAAGTCGAGGTACTCCTTGCCGTGGTCATCCCACACTCGCATGCCCTCGCCGCGTACGATGGTCAGCGGGATGCGGCGAAATGTCGTCAGGTAGAGAGTGGCTTCGACTTCATGCCAGTTCGTCTGTGACAATTGTGGTGCCTCCCGGATCCGCTTCCATCTCGCGCAGCAGCGCGTGCGCAACGGTTCCGTCAATGATACGCGCCCGTGGAACCGAGCGCGATGCCCGTTCACATGCCCGAGCCTTGGGGATCATGCCGCCCTTGATGGTGCCAGCGGCGATAAGTGAGTCGACTTCCCTCGAGGCAATGCGTGAAATAACCTCGCCACGAGCGTCCAAAATGCCGGGCACATCCGTCAGGAAGATCAGGCTGGTCGAGTTAAGTGCGACCGCAATCTCTGCCGCAACGTCGTCTGCGTTCACGTTCAGCAGGCAGGGGCGATCGTCAATTGTGCCCCAGCACACGGGGGAGATGACAGGGATGCAGCGAGCTGCAAGCAGGACGGTCAGTACGTGGGGATCCACCGTCTCGATGTCGCCCACGCGCCCGAGCTCCGGCTTCGTGATGACTGCGTGAGCGAGTCTGCCATCGACACCGGAGATCCCGACTGCTCTGCCGCCAGATGCGATCAGGTCGGTAACGAGCACCTTGTTCACCAGCCCCGAGAGAACGGCAGTTACGACGCGCAACTCTTCCTCTCCGGTGACACGAAGACCGTCAACGAAACGTGATTCGAGTCCCATCCGATCAAGCCAGCGGCTAATCTCCGCCCCGCCGCCATGGACAATCACAACGTTCACACCACGCGCATGCAGAGCGACGGTATCTGCCAGAGAAGTGTCGCTGTGCCCGAGGGTGCTTCCACCGATCTTGACGACTACAGTCTGTGCGGTCAAGAGCCTTCCGAACTACGTAGTGTACGAGGCGTTAATGGTAACATAGTCGTGAGTCAGGTCACAGCCCCACGCAGTGGCGTGCGCGGATCCAAGGCCCAGGTCGACGACGATGTGTACGGTGCTGTCTGCGAGGAGCGACCGGAGTGCCGATTCGTTGAATGGCACAGGCATGCCGTGTGCCATCACGGGTACGCCGCAGAGCGTCATGCTGATGCGTTCCGGATCTACGTGCGCCCCACTTCTTCCCGCGGCGCAGACCACGCGTCCCCAGTTCGGATCTGCTCCGTGTACGGCAGATTTCACCAGCATCGACCCTGCGACGGTGCGCGCAGCAGTACGTGCGTCTCCGGGGGATGCCGCTCCACTGATCGTTACCTCCAGCAACTTGGTGGCCCCTTCTCCGTCGGCGGCGACGGCCCTGGCCATATGTTCGCACACGTAGCCGAGTGCCTCCTCGAAGACCGTTCCGTTCGAATGGTCGAACGGCCGATTGCCCGCCATGCCATTGGCGAGTACGAAGATGGAGTCGCTCGGACTGGTATCGCCATCGACAGACACCATATTGAATGTGCGGTCAACACAGCGCGTGAGTGCATCACGCAGGAAGGAGGGCTCGATGGCTGCGTCGGTGGTGACGAAGCACAACATTGTGGGCATTCCATTCCCTGTAAGCAATAGAATGCAATTTGGAAAGTCCTACTACACAAGAAACTAAAGCGAGACCTAGAACATTGTGTTGCACGTTAGGATGTGGAAGATGGCAAAAGATAGAATCTTCTCATAAATTTATAACTATTGGCAAGAAGGCCATTCCGGTTGTAGGAAGTGGGATAGAGTTCAAGCCAAGTAGGATTCTACCATTCCATTCTCTCATGGAATG
>PWUO01000303.1 GCA_003562555.1 Dehalococcoidia bacterium | reverse complement strand
CCCCGTGGAACGCTACTACAGGGATCAGCGCATCACCGAGATCTACGAGGGCACCTCGGAAATGCAGCGCTGGACGATCGCCAGACAGATAACGGGGACGCGCTAAGCGCGTCCCCGTTACGCAGGACAATACGGACCGTGTCCGTGAGGGCGGCTCTACGAGTCGCCCTTTACCTTGCTGGCAGCTTCACGGATCTCCTCGATGGAAGCCTCTTCCTCGACAGTCGACAGGTCACCTATGTCCTTACCCGTCAACAGCGCCTTCATGACTCGCCGCATGATCTTGCCGCTCTTGGTCTTCGGCAGCATATTCACGAAGTGAATATCGCCAATGACGACGATCGGACCCATGGTCTGTCGCACATGGGTGATGAGCTCTTTCTTGAGTTCATCGCTCGGCTGGTAGTCCTTCGACAGCACCACGAACGCGCTCGCAACCTCACCGCGCAGCTCGTCCGGAACACCCGACACACCAGCCTCCACCACAGCAGGGTGTGATATCAGGGAACTCTCTACCTCGACGGTTCCAATTCGGTGCGCCGCGATCTTGATGACTTCGTCAGCGCGTCCCGCAAACCAGATATAGCCATCCTCATCCTTGGACGCGGAGTCGCCGGCGTAGTACATGCCCTTGGTGCCTTCCTTGGTCTCCCAGTAGTCAGCCTTGTAGCGCTCGGGATCGCCCCAGAGCGTGGATGTAAGTCCCGGGAATGGCTTCTTGATGACCAGCACTCCCTTCTCTCCAGGTTCACACACGTGGCCGTCATTTACGTCCACGACGTCCGCAACCAGTCCGGGAACCGGGATGGTCGAAGAGCCCGGCTTAATCGGCGCAATCGCGATTCCGTAAGGATTGGCGACGATGGGGCCTCCAGTCTCCGTCTGCCACATATGGTCGATCACAGGAACTGCGCCGCCAAACACATCGTTCTGCAGCCATTCCCACGCGGCGGGATTCAGGAGTTCGCCTGCGCACAGAACCCGCTTCACCGAGCTGAGATCATGCTTCAGTGCATGCTCGATACCCAATCTTCTCAGCCCACGAATTCCGGTGGGGGAGAACCACAGCCCCGTGGCCCTGTTCCGCTCGATCAGATCCCACCACATGTCCGGCCTGGGGTAGTCAGGAGTGCCCGAGAAGAGGATGGAGGTACAGCCCACCAGTAGCGGGCCATAGATGTTGTAGCTGTGACCGACGATCCATCCGATGTCTGAAGTACAGAACCACACATCGTCTTCCTCGAGCCCGTAGATCCACTTGGCCATTGAGTAGATGTAGATCTGGTACCCGGCGTGACGGTGAACTGTTACCTTCGGTTTTGCCGTCGTGCCTGATGTGGGCATCACAAACAAGGGGTCGTCAGAGGCCATCGGAGTGACATCCGGGCTCTGCCCCTCGCTCTTGGCAAGGAACTCGTCCCACGTGATGTCGCGGCCTTCCTTCATGTTCACGTCGACGCCGCCCGTCTTGAGAACGACGACTGCCTCTATCTGGGATGCATCCTCGAGGAGGTCGATCGCCTCATCGACCATGATCTTGAGGGGTACCGGCTTGCCGCGCCGGGTTCCTGCATCCTGTGCGAAGATGAACTTGGTGCCCGTCAGGGACAGGCGATCTACGACAGCGCCCGGAGAGAATCCGGCGAAGATGGCCATATGAATGGCGCCGATTCTCGCACACGCGAGCATGACCACCGCGGCTTCGATGCCCATGGGCATGTAGATGGCAACCCGGTCGCCCTTCTGAACGCCGAGGCCCCGAAGCGCAGCGGCGTACTGCTTCACCATCTCAAGCAGTTGGAGGTAGGTGACGGTGCGGGTGACTCCCGTGTCACCGTCCTCGGCAATGAAAGCGGCCTTCATGCCGAGGCCCTGCTCGACCTTGTAATCGACGCAGCTGTAGCACATGTTGGTCAGTCCGCCGGTGAACCAGCGGAAGGTGGGGTACTCCCACTCAAGGACGGTGTCCCACTGTTTGAACCAGTAGATGTCGTCCATCGCCGCAATCGCGGCGTCCTCCCAGAAACCCTCGTAATCCTCTTCGGCTCGCTTCATGAAGCCCACAACCTGGGGTGGCAGAATCTGTGCCATCGTTAACGTGTCTCCTTTCCGCGTGCGTGCGCACGCCCGTAGTCACAACTTTGCATAATGGGGCCTCGCCGATTGTAACAACCACTTCTTTGTTTATCAAAACGGATTGTATGATTCTGTCAGGGGTCGCATTCACGGTAGCCTCGAGAACGAAACGGTGGAGGGATTTGACCTAGCGACGGGCAACCGCCGGTATGATCCAAAGAAGAAGCATCACCACAAGCAGGGGAGATAACGGAACGGCGAAGCCCTGCCCTGTGTCTCGCGTGACAGTGGTGAGAGGCCTGTCAGGCAACCCGTCCCGCGCCAGCCCCTGGTCCCTAAGTTCATAGCCAAGCAACCACGAGCCCGAGTACTGCTCGGGCATCCAGCCCAGGGGGTTGTTTCCGCCGGTAGCCTCCGCCCAGATCCAACCCGACTCTCCGTGGAGGGTCAACATGCGGTTCGCGTACGGGTAGTCGGGAAGATACACGAGCGCGGCGGCGTGTTCCGGCGCAAGCACCACCGCCGAACGAAGTCCGGCTCCAAGGTACATCACGCCGAGAAGAACCGCGTAATCCTCGCAATCGCCGTACGCCACGCCATCCTGATACACCACGGACAGGAGTTCGTCAGCGTTCACTGCGAACTCGACATAGCCGAATTGCGAGCTGTCCGACATGTATCTGACACGGTCCCTCGCGAAGGCGAAGATCGCCTCCGCCCGTTGAGTGGGGTCGGGATACTCGAGGGCGAACTGGGCGCCGCGCTCGTATGCAATATCCGCATTGAACCCGAGACTCTGTGCCGCAATGACTGGCTCGAAACTCTCGCCATCAAACCTGAAGAAGCCGTCCTCGCCGTAGGCGCGCGTCCTGCAGATGTCCCAGTCATCGTACACATCGACGCCATCCCTGTAGAAGTTGCCGGATGGCGTCGCGAGCACGGCAAGAGGACAGAGCAGGAGCAGAGCGGCGGAACACAGCAACAGGCGCGCCACACGCGTCCGAGGAATCCTAGAGAGGCATCGTAAGTGCGCCATGCAATATCAGCCCGAAGAACACGAGGTAGCCGAAGACGTACACCCCTACTGCCAGCGGGTCTTCGTCAACAGAGCTGAACCGTATGCGAGGCGTGAGCTTGTCCACCATGTGTAGTATGACAATCCCAAGGAACAGACTCACGACGAAGCCGATGGCGATGAGGCCGAGTCGGACAGGATCCACCACGCTGCGAAGCAACCCGGATCCCACGAGGACAGGACCGGTGACCACTCCGTGGATGACGAGACCGATCATGATCATGAATCCACCGACGTACAGGCCAACAGACACCGGATGCTCCCCAACCCGTTGCCGCTGGCGAATTCCAGGAGTGAGTACGTCGAGAACGGAGATCCCCAGCCAGCCCAGCAGCGAGGCGACGAATACGAGGATCGCCGTCCTGGCCACCCACAACGAAATCACCTGGAAGTACGTTGCTTCTGTGCCCATTAGTACCCGTGAATCAGGCGCTGCAGCTGATCCGGATCACTGCTCTTCCTCACGGCCTCCTCTGCGGTAATGACACGCGTGTTCACGAGGTGAGCTAACGCCTGGTTCAGCGTCTGCATCCCCTCTCTGCTGCTCAACTGCAGCACGCTGGTGAGCTCGAAGGTCTTATTCGTCCTGATGAGGTTTCTCACAGCGCCGTTGGCGACAAGTATCTCGTACACACCGATGCGGCCGCGACCGGTGGCCCGGGGAACGAGCGTTTGTGACAGGACTCCTTCTATGACCTGGGAGAGCTGAAGCCTTACCTGGTGCTGATGCTCGGGAGGGAAGGCGTCGATGATGCGGTCCACCGTCTGTACCGCGTCTACAGTATGGAGTGTTCCAAGCACAAGATGTCCCGTCTCCGCAGCCGTGATAGCAGTCGAAATGGTCTCAAGGTCACGCATCTCGCCTACAAGTATCACATCAGGATCGTGCCGAAGCGCATGCTTGAGGGCATTGGCGAAAGACTTGGTGTCGTCCCCGAGATCCCGCTGCGCGATCAGGCATCTCTTGTTGTGGTGCAGGAACTCGACGGGATCCTCGATGGTGATGACGTTTCGCGCCTCCGTCTCATTCAGATAGTCAATCATCGCCGCGAGCGTGGTACTCTTGCCACTGCCAGTCGGTCCAGTCACAAGCACGAGCCCCCGGGGCTTCATGATGAGTGTCTTGCACACGTCGGGCAAACCGAACTCGGCTATGGTTGGAATAGTGAAGGGAATCCGCCGGAACGCGATACTCATGGTGCCACGTTGCAGCATCACGTTAACGCGGAACCGGGCCAGGCTTGGAACGCTGTAGGCAAAGTCCAACTCAAGCTCTGCGAAGAACCGATCCCTCTGTACCTCAGTCGTCGTCTGCCGGAAGGCCTCTTCGACATCTCCGGGAGAAAGACGTGGCAGACCATCCGCAGCCACCAGGTCGCCATCAACGCGTAACATCGGTGGTGCCGGGACCCTCAAGTGCAGATCTGACGCTTCCTTCTCCGCCATGATCCGAAGAAGCTCTTTCACGTTAATTCCCATGCTGTTCTCCTCCCTTGGGCACGCAAGTGAAGCATCGTGCGATACCTCCAGCGCAGCCGTCTCCACACAACCGACCTCCGAAACCGTGCAGGCTGCACGAAGAGCTACGGCTATTCGGCGAGAGACTCTCCTCTTTCCTCAACCATGCGGGACAGCACGTCAGTAACCTTGCTGAACTCGCTTGACTTGTCGAAGAAGTAGTCTGCCCCTGCGTCCAGGCACTTCCTTCGATACTGGGGGTATGGATAGTTGGTGAGCATGATGATTGTGGGGGGCTTCTCCCGGTTCCGGATTTCCTCAAGCACAGAAATGCCGCTTCCCGCAGGCATACGAATGTCCAGGATCGCTATGTCCGGTTCCTTGGCAGTGATGCCGGCAATGCCTTCTT
>PWUO01000200.1 GCA_003562555.1 Dehalococcoidia bacterium | reverse complement strand
GACAAGACGACTCAGGGTCGATGAAGTCATCAGCCCGGGGACTATCAGGGCCGACGACGGAGAACTCTACGTACTCAAGGGTATCCCTGTTACCGAGGAGGACGTGGGCAACTTCGCAGCCGCGCGAGCACTGGTTGAGAAGGTCCTACTCCACACCGAAATACTCTACGACGCTGAGACGGCCAGGGAACTTCCCGATCTTCCGGGTATGGAGGTTGAGGTGCTCGACGCGGATGCCGCGCCGTTGACGTCACGCCTCGCAGCCCGTGTCGCGGGCGCGCTGGTAAATCATCCAATGGAATGAGCCCACCCCACCGCGGTTGGCCCATTCGCGTGACGAGATGCGCGAGAGACGCTAGAACCCGCCCCGCAAGCGACTACTACTCGTGACGTTAATCTCGATCTGCTGAGCACACTTCGGGCAGGTCAACTCGATGGTGAGTGGCTTCTCCATCACGCGCTGCACGAGCGTCGTCACAATGGAGTCGAGATTGTCCAACCGGTCATCGAGCATCTTCACCCTGCGCGTCAGCTGTTCGAGTTCATTATGGCTCTGACCGCCACTATCAGAGCCCCTGTCGCGCCCTCGCTTATCCGCCAAGTCAGAGACCCCTCTCGACCACGCCCAGCGACTCCAGTTCGGACTTGTCCTGCTGAATCAGCGTGTCCACCTTCTCAGAGACGGTCTTCTCAAGATACTTACGGAAGGACTCTCTTGCGGCTGGCGAAGAGCGAACGGCGCGCTTCACATCCTCCCACTCATCCTTAATCACCTTATTGATCTCGTCGGGTGTCACCGGTTCGTTTCCCTCACACATAGCTTCAACGTTCTCCAGCACGCGCGAGACCATTGTCCGCTTCAACCTATCGAAAGAGAAGACTTCTTCCCATGTGTAGGGCTTGTCTCGTTTCTTCTCAACCATGTCCTGTTGACCTCCAATCTTCGGAATATGACTCGAAGCTAATGATAGGTAGACCCATACCCCCTGTCAAGGTAAGCATCGTGCAGAACCGGACGGCGTCCACTGACGCACTAGCAGCGTCGATCGTCCATTGCGTCGCGTAATCTGCGATGCTACATTAGTCATGCCAACAAGGGGACGAGGAAGGAGGCATGTCATGCAGGAGATTGAGGTAGGCCGTATATCGGATTTCTTCGCGAAACCGGTGGTGGCGGGTGTGGAGCTGCACGGAAGCCTGAAGACTGGGGACTTGGTCCGCATCAAGGGTGCGACAACGGATCTGGAATTCGTGCTCGCCTCGATGCAGATTGAGCACCTCGCGGTCACAGAAGCCAAGGATGGCGACCTGATTGGCATCAAGGTGCCCGATCGTGTACGGCGCGGTGATCACGTGTACAAGGTTATCGAATAGCGCGCATAAGATTAGCCATCTCGATCGCACTAACGGCGGCTACGAACCCTCGATTACCGTCTTTCGCCCCTGCTCGCTGTATCGCTTGCTCCAACGTGTCGGCGGTGATCACCCCCTGCACTACCGGAAGACTGCTGTCGAGTGACACTTTGGCGATACCCTTGTTCACCTCGGCTGCCACATAATCGAAATGGGGTGTACCGCCTCGAATCACTGCCCCCAGACAGATGATCGCGTCGTAATCGCCGGTCTCGGCAAGCAGCTTGGCGACGAGAGGGATCTCGAAACAGCCTGGACACCAGGCGATATCCACAGATTCTTCTGACACGCCATGCCGCTTCAGTCCATCCCGTGCACCTTCAAGAAGCCTGAGCGTAATCAGTTCGTTAAACCGCGCGGTCACGATGGCAAACCGCAATCCCTCTCCGGTAAGCATGCCCTCAAACGACTTGGCCATTCTTCTCCTCCTGGTGGATGCCCAGCTGGTGGCCCAGCTTCTCCTGCTTCGTCTTCAGATAACGCTCATTGTAGGGGGTGCACTCGATGATCACCGGGATCGTCTCAACGATCTCGAGACCGTAACTCTCAAGCCCCACGACTTTGCGCGGATTATTCGTCAGGATACGAATCTTGTGCAAGCCCAGGTTCACCAGGATCTGGGCTCCAACGCCATAATCGCGCAGGTCGGCAGCGAAGCCGAGGGCCAGGTTGGCCTCAACGGTATCCAACCCCTTGTCCTGAAGCTCATAGGCTTTCAGTTTGTTGTGGAACCCGATGCCTCGTCCCTCCTGCCGCATATACAGCAGGACCCCCCTGCCCTCGTCGCCGATTCTCTCCAGCGCGAGTGAGATCTGGTCACCACAGTCGCAGCGGCAACTCCCGAACACATCGCCGGTAAGGCACTCACTGTGCACCCTGACCAGCACGGGTTCGCCGTTGGTCACATCTCCGCGCACAAGCGCGACGTGCTCATTCGAATCAACACTACTCTTGAATGCTATGGCCAGGAAGTCGCCATGCTTCGTGGGCAGGCGCGCTTCAGCCACGCGTTTAACGAGGGTCTCATGCCGATAACGGTACGCGATGAGATCACGGATAGTGATTATCTTGAGGCCATGCCGTTCAGCCACCTGTTCGAGCTGTGGCAGCCGAGCCATCGTGCCGTCCTCGTTCATAATCTCGCATATAACTCCGGCAGGATACAGACCCGCCATTCGCGACAGGTCCACGATTGCTTCAGTGTGTCCGGCACGAGCAAGTACACCTCCCTCGCGCGCCCGGATCGGAAACACGTGACCCGGTCGTGCGATGTCCCCGGGAGCTGTACCTGCCGCGAGTATCGTCGCGATAGTAGTGGCCCGGTCCTCGGCCGAGATTCCTGTCGAAACGCCCTTCATGGCCTCAACCGACACCGTGAATGCAGTACAGTTCTTGGATGTGTTGTCCTGCACCATCAGTGGGATTCCCAATTCATCGAGCCGTTCACCAATAATCGGAAGACAGATAAGACCCCGTCCTTCTCTTGCCATGAAGTTGATGATCTCAGGCGTCACCCGTTCGGCAGCTACGGCAAGGTCACCCTCGTTCTCACGATTCTCATCGTCGACGATGATGACGCATCGGCCCCGTCGAATATCCTCTAGTGCATCTTCAATACGTGCCAGCATCAGTTAAGTATCACCTCGTCAGTATCCAAGCTCATGCAACTGGTCCCATGTAATACCTGTCTTGTCACCAGATGTCTGCTGTAAACGCTCCAGGTAGCGCGCAAGCACATCCACTTCAAGATTAACCACGCGTCCGGCGCGCGCTGCACCCAGCGTAGTCTGCATCGAAGTATAGGCCACAAGAGATACGGCAAACGAATCGCCCGCAAGATCAGCCACTGTCAGACTCACTCCATCGACAGTAACCGATCCTTTCATCGCAATGTACCGCATCACGTCCTGAGGTGCCTGCACGGTCACTATCGTTGCAGACTCATCCGACGTGGCAGAAACCACCCTCCCGATTCCATCAACGTGACCAAGAACGATATGCCCACCGAGACGGGTACTTGGTGTCACCGCACGCTCAAGATTTACCGGATCTCCCGGTGCAAGCAGGCCCAGGTTGGTGCGGCGCAGCGTCTCCGGCATCACATCGGCGCGGAACCAATCGCTCCCCAGGTCCGAGACTGTGAGACAGACGCCGCTCACGGATATGCTGTCGCTAACCCTGGTACCCGAGAGGATAACGCGAGACTGGACCGTCACATGATGGGAGCCGAGCTCGCGGATCGTGCCGATCTCCTCGACTATGCCGCTGAACATACGCCGGCCGATGCCTTCTTCGCATATCCGCTGATAAGGACGTTGTCAGCGAAGCTCTTGACCTCAAGTCGCTCGAGTGATATCGCCTCGGCAATGGTCTGCGCGCCAACGCCACCCACGGCGGTGCGTCCTTCCGTTCCACCGATGATCATCGGCGCGATGAAGGCGAGAACCTTATCCACGAGGCCATGGTCGAACGCGTAACCCAGCAGCTCGCTACCGCCCTCGAGAAGGACGGTCGAGATCTGCTGTTCACCGATAGTTCGCAGGACATCTTCCAGTCTTACAAGTCCATCACTGCCGGGCAGCACCACAACCTCCACGCCCATGTCCTCCAACAGACGCTTCTTCATCTCGTCCACCGGATCGGTCCAGGCCACCAGCGTCCGTCCTGGCTGGGAGAATACCTTGGCGTCAGGCGGAGTACGACCAGTCCCATCAACGATGACTCGCAGTGGTTGCCGCGCCATCGAACCGCTCTTGCCGCCACAACCCCTCGCCGTAAGTTTCGGGTCGTCTGTAATCAAGGTGTTCACCCCGATCATTATGGCGTCAACCGTGTGACGAACGCCGTGCACATAACACCGCGCCTGTTCGTTGCTGATCCAGTGCGAATCACCTGTCTTAGTTGCGATCTTCCCGTCGAGACTCATGGCAAACTTGGCGATCACGAACGGCAGGCCAGTTGCCATGTATTTCAGATATGCTTCGTTGATCTCGCGCGCCTGCCCTTCGTGCGCACCCACATACGTCTTCACACCGGCAGCGTTCAACTCAGTTACGCCGGCCCCGCAGACTACCGGATTCGGATCAACGAGTGCGATGTGAACCTCAGCGACGCCGGCTTCGATGATGGCGCGAGTGCACGGAGGCGTCCGACCGAAATGACCGCATGGTTCGAGCGTCACGTAGAGGGAACCGCCGCGGGCCTTCTCTCCTGCCTGTGCCAGGGCAACAACTTCAGCATGAGGACCGCCAACCGGCTGGGTGTACCCCATGCCAACCACTTGGCTATCCTTCACCACTACCGCTCCTACAGCCGGATTGGGGCTCGAGTACCCGCTCGCGAGTCTTGCGAGCGACAGAGCGCACTCCATGTGATCGGCCGAAGGCATTACCGTTCTCCTAATTTCCTTCCGGGACCGCCTGCAACATCGCAGGAGCCAGAATTAGTCGCATCGACACAACCATATACCTGCCATCACCTACAAGTCAAACCGGGGCAGCATGATACAACCTGCCGCTGCACGTGTGGATACGTTAGAGTCAGGTGGCCAGCTTGGACGCCACGGAGTCGAGCTTGCCTTGCATCGTAAGCTCCTTATCACGCCG
>PWUO01000222.1 GCA_003562555.1 Dehalococcoidia bacterium | reverse complement strand
CACCGGCAGGAAGATGGCGACGCCTGCGGCCCGCACGTCCTCCCGTTCCTGTGTCCACAGTCCCTGGAACTCGGGAAGTATGTCAAGGTATCTTGCGGACAGCAGTTGGGTCTCCCGCCTGAGCCAGGACAGCAGCGGACTGTCGTGCTTCAGCACCAGCCGTGAGCCCTCATCTCCGGCCACGGCAGGGGGATGGGAGAACAGCGCGACGAAATCGCCGCTGTGCACGTCAGGAAGAAGCAGGTGCAGCGTCTTCGCGTTGACCGAGCGTGCCAGCAGCGAGACGAGCTGGCGGCCAAACTGCTCCAGAGTGGGCACGTCGTAGATGCGCTCGATGAAGTCGTTGAGCTGCCGTCGCGCCTCGCTCCTGCTTCCGATGAACGCCTCTTCTATCTTTCGCTGCAGCGTATCGCGCACTACGTGGGTCAGGAAGACGACGACCGGCACTCCGATGGCCACCATAGCCATGGCGGTATGAAAATCGAAATTAACGTTGAACAGAAGGTGGCCAATCTCCAGCAGTGTGAGGATCAGCGCCACGCCGCCACCGTAGAGCAGCAGATAGACGAGGCCCCGGCGCATGAACACGCCGATGTCCAGCAGGCGGTGCGCCACTACGGCGTAGCTGAGCACGCAGGCAACCAGCAGGTTGCCGATGTGAGCCACAGGGTAGCTGCCAAATCCGGGCACGAACGTCAGCAGCATGAAGAAGCTGAACAGCACGATGCTGGCGATGAGGTAGTCGATCTGGTTTCTCTCAACGGCGTCGTTCGCCAGCCTATGGCTCCTCACCAGGCACAGGAGATTCCTGACGCCGAGCGTCAGGAATATCATCACCGCCAGTACAAGCAGGGGAATGCCGTAGTACACGGTGAGTCCGCTCTCCGTAAGCACGGTCTCGCGCGGAACCACCCCCGTCACGCTCATCATCACGCAGGCGATCACGTACAGGTACGCCAGCGGCAGCCGGACAGGCGTCCTGCTGAAGTACGGACGGACGAAGTAGTGGAACTGCACCACCGTCCATATGGCCATGCAGATGACGATCTGCGCCAGCAGATGCTTGTGACCCATGAAGTAGCTGCTGCGCGCGAAAAGATCGAAGAAGCTGTAGAAGAAGGCGACCGTCACAAACGCGACGAACAGCTTCTGTCGTGATCCCCAGGGTCGGTTGGCCAGCAGCAGCGTGAGCAGCCCCAGATACGCGACCGACGCGATAAACGGAATCACCACGTGGGTGTTCATGGAACAATTATGGCACAAAGGTACGTGTGGTCAAGCCATACAAAGGTACTGGCAATCAGGATGGAGGGTTAGGTGGGAGGGCACAACGATGCGGACACAGTACCGAAGTCATGGAGAGGACAAGGTGCCGGTGGTGGCATGAGGGAGGGAGGGAGGACGGCCGGTCGGCCGTCCTCCCTGAGCATCGCACTAAGCGTTGACGCGTTCCTTGGACTCGACGGCCACCCGTTCCACCTCCACCGCAGGTTCCGAGAGCGCGGCGAGCACCGCGTCAGACGGGTTTATGTGCGGCGGCTTGAGGTGACCGAGGTCGGCGCCCTCGTTCTGACGCCGGACGATGTAGCGCCTGAAGGAACCCGGGGCAAGGTAGGACACCTTGAGCGGCAGATCCTCAGGGGGCTCCTCATCCTCACCGAATATGGAGTAGATGTTGAAGTTGTACTGCTTGTCCAGCTCCCTGAACTGCCGGTAGAGCTCGGCCGTGAAGGCCTTCTCCGAAGGCGGCTGCGGGCTGGAGGACTCAAGATAGATGTGCAGGAATGCCTGGTCGTCGATAACTTCCTTGCGTGCGGTCCAGTCGACGTAGGGCAGTCCCGCATGTTCGATGGCCTCCCAGATGACGCGCTCGGTCAGCCTGCCGAACCCGGCGATGTCGATGAGATCATCGGCACGGCGTTCGAACACCATTTGCGGCAGGTTGATACCGGCCGCCTCGTTGCGAAGGCTCACGATACGCACGACATCGCCCACCCGATACCGTGTCAGCGCCCCGCCATGCAGATTGGTGAGGATTATCTCGTAGACCTGTCCCTCCTCCACCTCATCGAGCAGTACCGTCTTCGGCTTATACGTGTGGTCCAGCTGCCACTTGAAGTGCTCACGCTCGGGGATGAACTCATAGAAGTTGAGGTTGGGCGTGAACGTCATGGCGGAGTAGTCCCACGCCTGGACGGCGTAGATGCCACCCTCAGAGCCCACGTACAACTCGAGGGGAGTCCGCCCCCACAGATCATTGACGCGCTTCTTGAACACGGCGGAGTCAGTACCACCGCCAAGGATGCCCCTGACCTTCCAGAGGTCACGCGGCAGCATCGGTCTGCCAGCCAGCCGGCTCTTCAGCTTGCCCTTAATGACGCGCAGCAGTGCCCGTCGACGCTTCAGCAATTCCTTCTTGTCCACCTGGTTCGACTGCTGCTTGAGCTGCTCACCGACGGTCACCAGCACGGAAGGCAGCCCGCCAAATCCGTCGAGTCCCTCGTCAAGCGCCTGTGAGAATCCCTTCTTCACCTTGTCGATGAACGTCAGTTCATCAGCATTTGAGGGAAGGAAGTCGCAATTGACCGCCTCGCGCAGCAGGTGCGCGATAACGCCCGAGGCATAGGGTGGAGCCGCGAAGGTGGACAGTACCTTCAGGTGCTCCTTCATGCCGCGCATGTCGCCGCGGTAGTTTGCCGTGCACAGCATGACGATGGCCGCGCAGACCTTCGTCATTTCCTCGACGAACCGTTCCGACATGGGTATCCACTTGATCTCGTACTTGCCGGTATAGCCGGAAGTGCGCACCCACTGGGCCGGGTGCGCCGGAAGCGTGTGCACCATCTTCTCCGTGAGTTCGGGGATGTAGTCGCCGTACGTGGTCAGCGGAACCAGTGCGCGGAACTCCTCGATGCTGGAGGGCATCGCGCCCTTCATCAGCTTCCGGCCAAGTTCGCTGGACTTGAGGAGCTCGATCTGCTCGCTCATCAGGCGACGCTGTATGGCCATGAACTGCTCGGTATCGAGATCCATGAAGCCGCAGCACATCTGCCACAGTTCCTCTTTCCTTCCCTCGCGCAGGAGATCTATTGGTTTTGCCATTGTTACGTACCTCCGTCGTTCACTCTCTTCGGCCACACATCACACCGGACCGTTGCCGGCAGCCAGCACACTGCCGTACTTCGTAACTATGACAATAGTCCTGGGCTGTGCCTAGAGATTGTGTTCTAGAACACAGTTCTACTGGAGGTACCGGGCAGTCCCGGCGCACAAAGAAAACCGCCCCGGAATGAATGCGGGGCGGTTACAGGCGGCATCCTGCAGGAAGACTAGTCGTGGTGTGATCGTGCCAGGGACCTGAGCTTGCGGCTGAGCTGCTCGAACTCCTCGTCGCGCGGCTCGCGCCCCAGTTCCAGTCCGTAGTTGATGAAAAAGTCCAGGAAGCTGCGAAGCAGCTCCTTGGCTCCCTCCTGGAATTGCACGAATTCTTCGCGCGTCACCACATCGTCACGCTGGCCTGGCTGTTTCCCATTCTCGCCCTTATCACGCAACTGACCCTCGATGAGGAGGTCGATGAACTCTGACCGGCTCAGCTCGCCCCTGTTCTCGTCTATCTTTCGGACAAGGTCGGCATCAACGACCAGCATTCTCTTCTCAGACATTGCAGTTCGTTCCTCCTTACGTAGCTTCCGTGCTGGCGGAATGGCGTAACGCGTCCGGGTCGCTGGTTACAATTCTATATCAAGGATATCCATAACCGCAGTGATGCTTGTCAGCAGCTCGGCGCCTTTTTCCGTCACATGGTAGCGGACGCTCGGATTGCCCACCTCCACCTTATGGATCAGACCGTTGCTGAGCAGATACTTCAGGTATTTCTGGAGCTGGGCGTAACTCATGTTGACCGTGTACATCAACTCGGTCTTGCCTGCGCCGTTCTGGCCGGCTTTCAGCATCTCCGCGATTATCTCTATATTGGAGCGTCGCCTGTTCATGCTGAACTCATACAGTACCTATGTACCGGGGCCATACTACCATAAGACGGGCGCCTGTCAATAGAACACAGTTCTATTTTGCGCGAAAAAGGTCGATTATGCGGACTTCTGTACTGCTTCCGGCAGAACACGCATGCGGCGCCGATTACCTGCGGCGATCGACCACGACGTAGACGACAACACACAGGATCAGGAAGGAGAGGGTACCGATGACGAGCCAGACCCACAGGGGGGTCGCGGCAGGCTGCTCGGGTGGAATCACGAGGCTCGGTGGCTCGGGAAGATGCAGTTGCTCGAGAGCCTGCGGCTCATCCATGACGGTGAACGATGCGTGAGACCACTTGCTCGGGTAGGGCTGCAGCGCACGTACGCGCCAGAAGTACGTCTCCCCCCACTCCAGCAGGCTCGGGTAGACGTACGCGGACCCGTCGGGTCGCTCACGCGCAATCACGGCGCTGAAGTATTCATCAGTCGCAATCTCGAGCTCGTAGAACTCGGTCGACTGGAATCCGGTCCATGAGAACTCCGGATCGCGGGGCACATCACGCGCTCCAGGCTCGGGCGCCCATATGATGGGGGCCACGTGCATGCCGTCCACAATTGATCCCGCACCCACGAGGAAGTGCATCGAGGGTGACCAGCGGCTGCGCACACGTTCGCCCTCGGTGGTGCTGACCGCGCGCACGCGCCAGTAGTAGGTGGTATCGCACTGGAAGATGAACGGGATTTCGAATTCGCATATCCCGGGGGAATCGCAGCATACCGGCTTGATATCCTCCTCTTTGTGAAGCACAAAGCGGAAGTTCTCATCCATGGCGATCCACAGGTCCCACGTCTCCGCCTTTGGCATCGGCTTCCACCGGAAGCAGAAGAGTTCGGCCACGCAGCCGCAGATGTCGCAGTTGATCACCTCGTTGAGCGCCGGGGATACCGGCCATGGGGTCGGCACAACGAACGTATCCGAGTAGACCCAGAGGCGCCCTATCTCGGCCTCGTAGTCGTACGTCCGGCCATCTATGGCCCAGAT
>PWUO01000287.1 GCA_003562555.1 Dehalococcoidia bacterium | reverse complement strand
GGCCACGTTTCGCTCAATTGGGCGCTGCGCTTTGTGTCAGCCACAATGGTGACGGTCGCCGTTCTTGGCGAGCCAGTAGGGGCCTCGGTGCTCGCGTGGTTGGTGCTGGCGGAGACACCTGCGATTGCCGAGATTGGGGGTGGCATCCTCATGCTGTTCGGCATCGCGCTGGCCTTCTTGCGCGGGGGTCTGGTGCCGCCACGGACTCTGATAGATCGTCAGTACAACGGCACCTCCGGCGGCCGGCTCCGGCACTGACGGACGACTCGTTACGGGGCAGCGAATTGAAGTACGGGCGCCGCCACGTCGAGGTTGTCCGTGTCTATCCATCCATCCTGTCCGTGGACCGGGATAACGCTACCGGTTAGTGCGTGAATGGCTTCGATGGACGTGAAGGTGAGCCCCGCCTGTCCGGCTGCATCCGGACGGGTGCGAAATCGGGCTATGAGTAGTTCTCCTGTGCCTGAGACTCCAACGACGTCGCGCACGGTTACGGTCAAGCTTCCCGCCCGATCGAAGTCGTATTGCATGACAGCCAGACGTCCGACTTCTCCCTGCACTACTGAGATTCCTGTGACCATCCCGGGATCATACTCGATGGTGAACTCCAGTTCGCGCACGGTATCGGCATTTTCAGCAATTACGGGCACGAGCACCTCGTCTTGTCCGAGGAACACGGTGACGCTGTCACGGGATGCTCCCGATACCATTACTACACCTATGACGATCAGGGTGAGGGCGGCAATGATTCCGGTGCTGATGAGAATCGGCCGCCTGGATCTTGGCTTCTTCCCGTCGCGCCACACCATCCCCAGACGTTCAGGTACGGAGGCACCGGGCCAGTCGGCGGGACGCCCTTCTGTGTAGCGTCGCATGAGGGCATCCGTCTTGTCCGACGCACTCATGTCGCTGTTCGCGATCGCCTCGGTACGTCGTCCGTCCATCTCTTGAGCCGTGTCCGCGGTGCAGACACTCTCCACAAGGGAGACGTGAGCGCAGGCCGCCCGCATCTGATTGCGGAGTGACCGCTCTTCCTTCTGGAAGATTGCATCCGTGATGTCCCCGGCACGCAGCCGTTCTTCGAGCGTACGCAAGGATTGCTCGGCCTCGGACAGATCTGTGCGGGAACGTTCTGCCTCATCGGAGAGCGCCTGCCGTAGTCGTGACACGTCATCATCCAGTTTGGACAGCCGTCTCATCAATTCGCTGCGTCGCTCCTGGCGCTTGTCTTTCTTGGTTGCGTCCTGCCCCTGTGTGGTATCGAGGCCTTGTAGCTGGCTGCGAACGGCATCCCGGAGACGCAGTGTGTCGCGCAAGTCTCTCAGTGTTTCAGGCACGATTCGGGTTCTTCCTTTCGGTGGATCGCTAGAGCGTATTGTATCCGACCGTGGGTGTGGTAGTCCTGCAAAGCCGCCTGTGTCCGAATCTGTAGCTCGATGGCGCCTTTGCCTGCCGCTGGCAATACTTCACTTCAGGTGCAGACGGCGGCAGATGCTTTCTTACCGTAGCGCATGGCAGGACAGGAGTCGGCATCGACAGGAGCGTGTCTGTATGACTACTCCAGTGTGTCGAGCAGGCTCGGCAATTGCTGCAGTGAGGTGATGCGGTGATAGTCGGTGAGGGAGGCGAACAGGTTGTAACGGTCGATAATGACCGGCGTGATCCCAACGCCTCGTGCTCCGACACCGTCGGAGAAGTGCTCGTCTCCTACGTGCAGCGCCTCATCGGCTTTCACGTTCGCTCGTTTCAGCGCGGCCAGAAAGATAGGCGCCGCGGGCTTCCCTTCACCATTCACGTCAAGCGGGGAGACAGTGAAATCCAGGAGTTCCTCTAATCCGAGTTTTCCCAGCACGGGCTGCATCTGCTGCGGCATGTTGGAAATTAGACCGGTGATGATGCCCCGTTCCTTGAGTTGGCAGAGCGCAATCCTGGCATCGTCGAACACGGAGAACGTGACCTCCCTGTATCTCTCGGCGAACCGCTTGAGAAGCCTTAGCGCGGTCTGTCTGTCGGGAGGGGCGATTCCCGCCTCGGCCAGCACCCTCTCATTGTACTGGAGATAGATTTCCGGGTCTCCGTCCGGTGACCACTGCTGCGGACGCTTGCCGCTCATCTCCGCCTCGGCGGCGTAGATTCTGCGCAGGGCATCTCGTTCGCTGAGGTCGATCCCGAACTCCCGGCAGACTTGTGACGAAAGAACGTGGCGATCCGGCTCCAGGTGGACGAGAGTGTTTACCCAGTCGAAGAACACCGCGCGTATTGCCATTGCATCTCCTTGTGAGGCCGCGAGCCTATGACCCGATTCGTCCCGGGTGCTTCCCGGCAGCCACATTCATTGACATTCGCATACGACTATGATAGCGTGCATTGGTAGGCCCCGAGTAATCAAGCTGAGCCGGGTATGGGTCCGGTGCGAGCCGGGCTGGTGTGGTGGTGAGGTTACTTGGGGCCTTCCTTCTTGCCCGTTCGAGTCCGGCCCGATCCCCGTGCTCCCGCAGACCTGCGCTGTGGCCGTTTCACCATGTCTATCGCCGGCTTCATGGTAAGCCTCTGGCGATTGTACCATTCGTGGACGGTAGTCACGACATCGGCCACGGAATCGCAGACCACCAGCAGACCAAGGTCTTCTTCGGATATGAAGCCTCCTGTCAGCGTCTCTGCCTTAAGCCACTCGATCAATCCACTCCAGTAGCTGCTGTCGTACACAATCACCGGAAACGGCTTCATCTTGTGGGTCTGAATGAGACAGAGGATCTCCGTCAACTCGTCGAGTGTGCCGATACCGCCGGGCATAGCGATGAACGCCGTGGCGTACTTCGCCAGCATCACCTTCCTTGCGAAGAAATGATTGAACGAGATGGTAAGGGTGGAATAGGGATTCGGGTCCTGTTCTTCGGGCAGCTCAATGTTCAGGCCCACTGACGTGACTCCTGCCTCGTGTGCTCCCTTGTTTGCCGCCTCCATGAGCCCGGGGCCGCCTCCGGTCACGATGGCGAACCCCAGATTGCCCAGTTCTCTGGCTATCTCCACGGTGGTCTCATACAGCGGATCTCCCGGTCGCACCCGCGCCGATCCGTATATGGTAATTGCCGGCTCGATACCTGACAGGCGGTCGAATCCGCTGACCATCTCACCGATGATGCGGAACATGCGCCAGGCATCTTCCTTGGCGAGATCATTGATCTCGTAGCCGTTTGCCGGATCGCTTCTCAAGTGGTCCTTTGGTTCTGTCATAGCATGTGCTCCATAATCATCATGTGCGCGAGGTGCGCCTTCTCGCCGCCTCTGAACTCGAACGTCTTCACCCCTTCTCCCGCGATGGTGAGGGCAAGCGTGTCGCTTACGAGAAACCCTTTGGATATGAAGAAACCCGAGTTGTCCTCGCTGGCGACCGAGGAGATGCGGCTGAACGGTATGCTCACCATCGCCTTGCGGTTCTTCATGAACTCCTTGTCGTAGTAGATGATGCGCTTGTCCGTGATACCGAGGAATCCGGTACCGCGCCCCTTAAGGTCGAAGACTGCCCGTATCAGCTCATCCGGCAGGCACACAGCCTCGATCTTCTCAAGCTGGTCCTTCTTATCAACGTACATGCTGCCTGAGTACTCTGGCATCCGGTACACCTCCGAGGGTACGCACGAATGGTAGTTGTCGCCCGATGAGGTGTCAACCTTTCTCAGAAGGTTACGTAACTACGGAGAAGACAGAGTCACGTTCGATCACGAGCCCGTCTCTTTGAAGGGACGCGAGCGCATGTGCATGTCGTGCCTCCCAAGTCTCGACGTAACAGGCCAGTCGATCCCGGGTCAGTGGCCCGTTGTGCAGCAGTACTCTGAGAATCATGCCTCTGGCCTCACGTCGCGAACCTCGAAACCGTTCCTGGGGACGGTGATGCGCGCTGCGGCGTGACGCGTTGTCCCGTTCCTTCAACGCCGCTCCGTAATCCATCAGTGCCTGGTACCAACGACGCGGATTCGTTCTGTCCAGGGTGGCATCGATGTAGGGCATGATGGCGCGATCGCGGACGTGCTCTGTCTCGGGGAAGAATTCGTGCAGGTAGACAGTTCGGATGTTCGTCTCAACGAATACCTCCAGCTCGTTGAACGCGAACGTTCTGATCGCCGCGGCGGAATACGGACCTATGCCCGGCAGTGCGCGCAGTTGCCCTACATCCCTGGGCAGGTTTCCTCCATGGTCTGCACATACCACCTTCGCAATGCGGTGCAGGTTGAGGGCGCGCCGGTTGTAGCCAAGCCCCTGCCAGGCGATGAGTACGTCAGTGGCGCAGGCCTTCGCAAGCGCCTGCAGGTCGGGAAACCTCGTGATGAAATCGGAGTACTTGCTGACCACGCGGACCGCCTGTGTCTGCTGCAGCATGACCTCGGAGACGAGGATATGATACGGATTGTTCGTGTGGCGCCACGGGAAGTCCCGACCGTGTTTCTCGTAGTGAGCGTACACCCGCCTGCGGAACCGGATGGTCGCGGAAGGCGTAAGTCCTGTTGCTGCCGGGGTTGTCATGCTCTGGTGCTCCTGCGCCGACACTTGGAGCGCTGCTATAACGGCACGTAAGTGAGAAAGCCGGTCAGCACGTCCATTGCTCCGGCGTCGCGCGTGAGAAACGCGAGGCCTTGCCCGCCTCCGTCGGCATTCATCGTGACTTCGGATACGGGGCCGTCCCCCAGGTCTGATCTCGCTGACGCCTCTGCCACGTGTGGCTCACCCATCGCGTGTATCGAGCGATCGTTACGAGGGGCTATGTGAATGTGCACGGCATCACGACTCCGAAAATGTGGCACGTTCGCGCTCCTGTTCAAACGCGCAACGGAGTTCCTCCAGATCCCGGAAGACCTGCTCCCACTCGGTGGTGAGCCTATCGATGCGTTCCTCCAGCCTCTTCTTCTGTTCCACAGTTTCCATCACGAGCGCTGCGTTGCTGTAATGGTTCGGATCGGCGAGCAGCAGGTTCAACTCGTGCAGTTCCTGTTCGCAGCGAGGCAACTCGGACTCGATGTCTTCAATGCGTGCCTCCAGGGGAGCCCGTCTCC
>PWUO01000136.1 GCA_003562555.1 Dehalococcoidia bacterium | reverse complement strand
CAAGGATGGCATCCCGTAAGTCACCTTCGGGCATGGGTTCAAAGCGGTTGAACAGGGGCAGTATCAGTGCGGGTCCGAGCCACTGGGTCACCAGCGAGAATACCACCACCGTGAACCAGCACAGCAGCCATGCGACACTGCCCGCATGAAGGAACAGCACCAATACGCCCGTGAGCAGCAACCCCCCGATGACGGCAGCTACGCCGAGTCCCTTGACGCGATCCGCAACGAACGTACGCCACGTCGTCTTGTTGAAACCAAATCTCGTCTCGGTCACAAACGTCCGGTAGATCTCAAACGGAATGCCAATTGCCATGTACGCAAGTGCGATAATGCCAATGAATGCAAGCCCCCGAAACAGATCATTCACAATCCACTGTCGCACCAGCATATCGAGCCATTCAAACCCTCCCAGGAACCAGAACAGCAGCAGGATGACGAGACCTACGGACCGCTCGACGGTCGCCTCGCAGGTAACGGCACGCAAGTATCGCCTGGCACGTTCGACTTCCTCTCCTGCGTAGAGTGACTCGATGGCCTGAGGCAGAGGACGATCAAGCGACCTCAGGTTCAGGAATTCCGAGAGGGAATGCAGGACGTAGTCCACCAGCAGAGCAATGAATATGAATGCGCCGTAGATGTTCATACTCGCTGGACACAGACTGGGCCACCCGTGAAAGCATCAAGGCGGCGTCTGGTTCTACTTGTGCCTGATTCGATGAGGTCGCTTCCTCCCACCTGTACAAAGATCGCCTGTCACACGAGACACCCAGTGTACCCCGATCCCCGTCCTGACGCCAGTACGAACAATGCGACACCGAACCGGCGTAAGAGGAACTGGTGAAGAGCTTGAATGGTTCGCACAACGGGACTATGATTCAGTCAGCATCTCGTTTCAGATTGGTGAGGCCTCAGCAGTGGTGAACGAGATGATGACCAATGTGGTGACACTGGCAGTGCTCGCGTTCTGTCTTGGGGCCTGTCCGTTCTCACTGTGGATAGGAAAGAGATACCTCGGACGGGACATAAGGAGCTACGGTGAGGGCAATCCCGGTGCTACCAACGTGTTCCGTGCAGGAGGACGTCTCGCCGGAGCAGCCGCCGTTGCTCTGGACATGATGAAGGGCATGCCGCTCGTCGCCATCGCACACTATATATACGATCTACCTGAGCGGGCAGTTCTCGGTATCGGCATGTGCGCGATACTTGGAAGCGCGTTCTCACCAATCCTGAGATTCCGTGGGGGCAAGTCGCTGGCAGTAACGGGAGGTGTGCTACTGGCCGTTCCGAACCGGGACATGTTCATCATAGCAATCCTGCTCATCGTGGCAGGCTACCTGTTCATGGACCGCGCAGCATGGATCGTCATGTTCAGCACCACCGGGACGCTCGGATATCTACTCGCGATCGGCCGCAGCATGGCTCAGGTGTGGTTCATGGCGGGAGTAATCATTCTGCTCGCCTATAAGCACCTGAACGATCTTCGCCGCGGTCCAGCCGTTTCAAACAAGCCTGTCAGATGGATGCGTTCCTCGGGCGGCCAGGCCTGAACGCGGATTCGGGATTGTCCCGATGATCTATCAGATCGTCATCCTCGCAATAATCAGCCTTTTCACCATCAACCTTGCCGCCAACCTGCGGAGTATCCGTATACGACCTGATACGCCACCTCTCGACGGTGCGCCCCTGGTTTCAATCCTGGTTCCGGCACGTAACGAGGAGGCCAACATCGCCGGGTGCGTCAACTCTTTGCGCGCGCAGGATTACCCCCATCTCGAGATACTTGTGCTGGATGACGAGTCGACGGATCGCACCGCAGAGATAGTCGCCTCTATCGCCGGTAGCGATTCCCGCGTGCGCCTGCTGCACGGCGCACCACTGCCCGAGGGATGGGCAGGAAAGCCACACGCATGCCATCAGTTGTCGCTTGCGGCACGTGGAGAGTTCCTGCTGTTCACTGACGCAGACACCACCCATGCACCTCACATGCTCAGCACGGTGCTCCCCGTCGCACAACACTCGGGCGCGAGTATCATCTCAGGATTTCCCCGGCAGATCGTGAGGACGCTTCGAGAGAAGGCGGCCATACCGATCGTCTTCTTTCTGCTCGTATCTTCGCTTCCCATCTCCATAGCTCGGCTCCGTCACACGTTGCCGCGATCGTTCATGATCGGGCAATTCATCCTTTTCCCTCGATCTGAGTATGCCCGAATCGGCGGACATGAGTCGGTCAAAGCGCGCATCCTTGAGGACATGTTTCTCGGTTCCGAGGTGAGAAAACGCGGTGGCCGCCAGCTTACGCTCAACCTCTCTTCGGTCGTATGCTGCAGGATGTACCGCGACCGCGCATCCCTGTGGGAAGGATTCGTCAAGTGGGGCTACTCCTTCTCGGCGGTATGGCCGAAGGCCACCCCGATAATCAGCCTGTGCCTGCTGGTTGCTTTTTCGAGCCCGTTCCTGTCGATTGTTGCCGTACTGGTCCTGACCCCGGAGCAAGGACCCATTCTCCTGATGCTCGCGGTCATCCAGGTTTGTGTCATACTGGGCGGACGTCTTGCATGTGATTACTCACTACGAGCCCCCATGGATTCAGCACTGCTCACGCCGTGGGGAATCGCGTTCTTCCTGCTGGCGATGCAGCACGGAGCCATACTGCGTCTGGCCGGACGTCCGGTCAACTGGAAACAGCGCCGCTACGGTGGACGCACCATGGTCACCTGAAGCGCCGATTCACGCCCCAGAGCACCACCACCCATATCCGCGTCAGGCTCCGCCGAGCAGATGCGACATGCCTCTTCTGATGAGTTCATCGATCTCGCGGGCGCACGCAACGTACACCGCATAATCGTGCCCGTACGGATCTTCGACGTCTCCCTTCATACCCGCGAGTTCCCGCATCGTCATTACGCGACACGGGTGAAAATCATCGCGCATCCATTCCTCGGCCACCACTATCAGGGTGGCACAGGCAACGATCTCTGGAGTCCACTGCTTCGCCTGGTGGTCGATCAGCAGATCGATACCACATAACTGCGTCAGGGCGCGTCGGGCGAACGGATGCGCTTCGCGTGAAAAGGGATTCCAGTCATAGTAGCCCGCCGAGTCCACCCGCACACGTTCAGACCGAGATTCGTTCTTCAGACGGTTCTGCAGCAACGCCATTGCCATTGGCGAGCGACAGAGGTTCCCACGGCATACGAAGAGGACTGTGCTGCAGGCGCACGTCTCGCTCATACCAGATCCGTACTCCTGTCCTCAGGCTTTCCCATCGTCCTTCCGTCGGTGTGCACCCTCGCGATGCCACGAAGGAGTCGTCCAAGGATATCCGAGCCGGTGATGATGCGCTTCTCATCGGTGGTCCACACGAGGATGAGGTCTTCATCGATGACATCATCTCCTTTAGTCTCGGGCCGAACAGTCAGCCGTCCGAGAACCCGCCCCAGCGGGGTTGTCGGTTCGCGAACCACGAGGGGATGATGACAATGCGCCCGCGGATCGAAATCCGGACCTCCAAACAAGGCGTCACGAAGGAACTCGTGTGCGTCCATGACATGATGCGGAACTCCGGATTCGTCGACAATAACGACCCACTTCTTGCCGGACGACTCCAGTTGTCTCAGAAACTGATTCTCAGCAGACCTGTTGAACTCCGGGAACACCGGCCGCCCTTTACTAAACGGCAGCACCACGATGCTGAGAGGATCGATCGGCTCTCCCTCCTGGCCGACTGGCAAGTCGTCAAGTGCGAGGAAATTGACCGCGCCAGTAGCCTCGACTCTGCTCACCTCAGTTTCAGCATTTCGCGCATGATGCTGAAGCACCTCTCGCAGTTCCTTCTCGCGAAGCCAGTTGATGCCTTCGGGACCAATCCATCTGTCAAGCAGCTTGCCCACGGGCCTCGCCACTGGCCAGAGCAACAGACGATACAAACGAAGCACGGGGGAAAGTCGCGCGGCAACCCGCAGCGCATGACGCGAGAAGTACGCCTGCGGCATGATCTCGCCCACCAGAGTGATCACCACCGTGGAGAATAGAAACGCGGCAACACCGGCAAGGACCGATTCGGCCAGGAGCGCCAGCAGCACGTTGACTGCCACGTTGGCCCACAGAATCGTGGCCAGAGTATAGTTCGCATCCTGACGCAGCGCGAGCACACGCTGCGCGTCCTGATCTCCGGACCGTGCTGATGTCTCGAGACGTAGTCGACTTACGGTGAATACCGCGAGATTCAATCCCGAGAGCATTGCAGACTGGGAGAGGCACAAGAGGATGCCAGCCCATGTCAGCACATCATTCACATCGCCTCCAGGTGGACACGTCCCCAACAGCCAACTGGTGAATCAGTCAGGCTTTGACAATCTCACCCTGCACGCCCACAACCATCACATCGACCGGAATCTCCCTGCCGCTGCGCTTGATCGCCTCTTCGACGACGCGTACAAGAGCTGAACAACACGGCACTTCCATGCGCACGACAGTGATGCGATTCGCAGTTGATTCCCTCAGCATTGCCGTCAGTTTCTGCACGTGGGCCTCCACGTCATCCAGCTTGGGACAGGCGACCAAAAGCACGCGGCCCCTTGTGAGCTCGTGGAATCCACCGTACGCATACGCAGTGCAGTCAGCGGCCAACAGAAGGTCGGCATCCTGCAGAAACGGTGCCGCGGGAGGCACCAGTCCCAACTGGATCGGCCAGTTGGAGAGCATCGCCCCGGTGCGCACAACGGTACCGGGACATCCTGCCGACGGGCCGGCGGCCTCGAAGGCAAGTGACGGACATCGAGTCGCCTGACCCGCAACACGTTCACGGGCAGCCTGTTGTTCCACGTGACGTCGCGCCGCCTCCTCGTCGAATTCAGTCGCCTCGCGTTCCTCAATGCTGATGGCTCCCTGAGGGCACTCACCAAGGCACGCACCAAGACCGTCACAATACACCTCGCTCACCAGCATGGCCTTGCCATCGATGATCTGCAGTGCGCCTTCTGCACAGGCCGGCACACACAAACCACAGCCATCGCACTTATCCTCATCAATCGTGATGATCTTTCTGCGAATCTTGCTCAATTGTGCTCCCTTCCCACCGTTCTGGTCTCCTCATTTCCGGCTGCAGTGCATGACCATTCCTGATCCAACCGCAGGTGTGCAGCCAGAGGGTTAGAGCGAAGTATAGCGAACTCACTACCACATGGAGGTTTCATCGCACCGGCGCTCGGCAGAGACATCCGACCTCACCACAACACGAGCATCACCGTGGCATGGCACGCGACCCTCCTATGAAGGCCGCTGCAGCCAGTATCGCGACGCTGGCCAACGACGCGTGGTACATAGCCGTGACGTCAATCAGAAAACCGAAGAGCACCGGCATGGCCAGCGGGCCAACATTGCCGAGCGATGAGATCAGGCCCACAACCGTTCCCGCGTAGGGCGAAAGGCGCTCATGCTCCACGGGTACCGTAAGGCTGATGACCAGACACCCGGTAGTAGAAAAACCGGCAAGCACGAGTGCCGGGATGAGCAGCACAAGCGGTCCAATCGCTATGCCAATCACAGAGGCCACTGCGACCACTCCCAGAAGCGCCACTATCGACCGCCTGTCCCGAAGCCTGTCGGACATGAACCCCACCGCGGGACCAGCGAGGAAGAATCCCACTGGAAGCAGGGAGGAAAGGGAAGGGTTCGTATTCTTCATCTCCAGCACACGCGGCATCCAATTTGCAAGCGTGTCGTAGCAGCCCATCGATGCGGCGAGAAGGCACAGCAGCAGCCACACATGTTTGTCACGCAAGAGCATCCCCACGTGCTCGATGCGGACACCGAACTCCACCCTTCGCTCGCTCTTTCCAAACAGCCACCACAGCAGTGCCACAACACCGCTAAGGCCCGCGTACAGGAGGAACACCTCTCGCCATTCGAGCCACCTGAGAAGCACAGGAGTGAATCCGAGTGCGGTTGCATTGCCGGCGGCAAACCAGGCAATGTAGATCCCCGTTCCCAGCCCGGGGCGTCCAACCGACCACTCCTTGACCATAAGCGAAAGCCCCGGAAGGGTTGCCGCCAACCCAAATCCGAGCAGGAACTGACTAAGCAGCAAGCCGGCATAGTCCTGGGCCAGAGCCCGCAGGACTGCGGCACACGTGGCCAGCAACAGTGAGGCGCGCAGCACCGAAACGTACCCCTTCCTATCTGCAAGCAGACCCCATGGTAATCTGAACACGATGAGGCTCACCATCGACATGGAGAAGGCCAAACCAAACTGCGTATGATTGAGGCCCATCTCCCGCATGACAAAGGTCACCATAGGCGCGATGCTAAAGAGTAGGATGTGAACCAGGAAGGCAATCGTGAACGACTGAGTGAACATGATTCGGCGCCTGAACCGAATGCCAACTGTCTGCCCGACAGACGACGAAATCTCCATGGGAGCAGTGATTATCGCACGGGACGTCAGAACGGACAATGATACGCGCCGTGCCCGAAGCTAACCGCCGGAAGCCCTGCGGGCGGGATGTTGTGGGAACTGCAGCGCGTGTGCAAGACATTGTCCATCTTCACGTCATCAGTGATGCGGCACAGCCCGATCCACTTCGCCTTCACGCGGCTCACATGCCTGAACAGCCAGAGTACTCAAGCCTCAGGGCCCATGTCTGTTGACAGACTGGAGTCTGGAGTAATAGCATCTCTCGGACGTGCAAAACTGAATACTCTCAGGGGAGCCGCAAGGCTGAGAGTCCTCAAGACGAGGAGACCCTCATAACCTGATCTCGATAATGCGAGCGTAGGGAAGAACGCGAGCGTCTGTGAAGCTTGCACTCGCGGTATCCGGTTCTTGATGCCTCTCACATGCTCCTCCTGAGAAACGGAGGAGGTATTCGTGCTACCACAAATCGGCAAGATCGACCGCGCCAGCTTCGACAGGACCATCTTCCCGCGACTCGGACACAGCGACGCAAGCGTCCTCATCGGACCACAACACGGAGTTGATGCAGCCGCCATCGAACTCCCTGACGGAAACGTCATGGTGGTGGCTGAGGATCCCACGTTCGGGATGCCGGTACTCATGCCCCATTTCGGCTGGGCCATCGTACACATCTGTGCGAGCGATGTCGCAGTGCTTGGCATCAAACCACGCTACATGACGATCTGCCTCATGCTTCCACCAGGCACGGAGGAGAGCGTACTCGAGAGTATCTGGGGACAGGTACACGAGGAATGCGAGAGACTGGAGATCGCCATCGTCGGTGGTCACACAGGCATCTATCCCGGAATCGGCTATCCCCTGAATGGCGGATGCACCGTAATGGGCATAGGAAAGAAGTCTCAACTGACGCCGCCCTGCAACGCCAGGATCGGGGACCGTGTCATCATAACCAAGGGCCCGGCTGTCCAGACGACCGGTACCCTGGCGCTGCAGGCCGAGGCCGCACTGGCCAAGGCGCTGCCCCCGGACACACTGAGAAAGGCCATGTCCAGATTCCACGAGATGACAGTGGTGGAGGACGCGATGATCGCAGCGCCCCACGCAAATGCAATGCATGACGCAACCGAGGGCGGTCTGCTCAACGGCATCTACGAAGTCGCCGCCGCTTCCGGTACGGGCGTCACCGTATACGAGGACAGGATAGTGATTCCGGAAGAGACGTCGGCTATCTGCGCGTACTTCCAGATCGATCCCCTCATCTCGATCAGCGAGGGAACACTGGTTATCACCGCGTCTCCGGACAAGGCTGACGGCTTGCTCAACGCACTTGAACGGCGCGATATCCCCGCCTGGGACATCGGCGAGATCACTGACGGCGAGCGAGTCATGGTGGACAACCAAGGGAATCGAAAGACGCTGAGTCCTGTGGCAGTCGACCCGTTCTGGAACGCCTATTTCAGCACGTTGGAGGGATAACTATGAAAGATAACGATGCAGTACTCGGCAATATCGTACGCGCGACCAACATGCTGCGGGATTGCCCCGAGTTCTCCCTGCTGATACCGGAAGTAAGGGTCAACCTGGTCTACGCACTTCCGGATCCTGAATCACCGAGGGATGTCGCCGCCATCGAAGGCCGCATCACGGCAGTTCGCGGTGTCCCACACGCATCAGGAATGCCGGAGTTCGGTGCGTCCGACCATATGGCTCGACTCATCATCCAGGTGAAGGAGTCGCAACCGGAGATTCGTGCCGGCATCAACTTCAAGTGTGACGATAAGATCATCGGGGTCGTCAAGGCATATTGCGCCGAAAAAGGATTCTCATTTGGGGATATTGATCGCACCGCGGAGCCTGCTGAAGTCGCCGGTACGGACGGCAGCTCGATGCCATGGAAGATAGCTCAGCTCATTCACAGGTTCGGAGCCGTGCCGCGCCTGTTCTACGAAGGCGACGGCTGGGGAAAAGAACCCCTCTTCGTTGCCATCGGGAGGAGCGCAGTTGAAGTGGCTGACATAGCGACAGATATTGCCAGGCGATTCGCCAGGACCTTCTGACTCTCGGAATCCTTGACGGCCTAACCCCCGTACTTGCTGGCGCAGAGGTGCCGAAAGACGGAACACCGCACTCAGGGGCGTGGGCCGGAAGCGCACCAAGGCCGCATCTGTTGAAATCGGGGACAGAGGAGCCTACACTAGCGAACGTCGCGCATCGAAGGAGGCGGTAGATGTCATTTTCACCTCACGGCATCGTTCCCGCAATGGTGACCCCGTTTGACGCCAGCGAAGCACTGAACGAGGCCGCACTTGCAGAGTTGGTTGACCGCCTCATCGCCGATGGCGTGCACGGCGTCTTCGTCCTGGGCAGCCAGGGTGAGTACTACGCCCTGACAATGGAGGAGAAGCGTCGTGCGATCGAGGTCACGGTAGCCGCCGCGGATAGGCGCGTACCGGTGTACGCAGGAACCGGCGCAACAACCACTCGAGAGGCGATCGCCCTCACCCGGATGGCTGAGGCTGCCGGTGCCGATGCCGTATCCGTAATCACGCCCACCTTCATCACCCCTTCTCAGGACGAACTCTACGATCATTACCGCGAAATCGCCGGGACGACACGCCTACCAGTGCTTCTCTACAGCAATCCGGGCCGCACCGGCCTGCAGATTTCGACCGCACTGGCTGCACGTCTGGCGAAGATCCACAATATCGTGGGAATCAAAGACAGTAGTGGAGACCTGTCCACCACGGCTGAGTTCATCAACCGCATGCCTCCGACGTTCCGTGTGTTTGCGGGCAGGGATACGCTTGTGTTCGCCACCCTTCTCCACGGTGGGGCGGGAGCGGTTGCCGCATCCGGAAACGTGGCCTCCCGTCACCTGGTGCGAATATACGATGCATGTGTGGCCGGAGATCTCGCGACTGCGCGCACCACCCAGGCACAGCTTGCACCATTGAGGGCGGCGTTCTCACTTGGAACGTTCCCTGCCGTCATCAAGGAGGCGCTCCTCATGACCGGACTGGACGTCGGTCCCTGCCGCAAACCTGTCGGGCCGCTCACTGAGGATGCCCGGAACAGCCTGCGCCACGTGATGGGGAACCTCGGTCTGCTGTCGCGTTGACCGAACCCTGCTCACGCGCCTGGAGGCGGTCCCCTCATATGCCTTCGTATGCTCGAGTATTGACCAATCTACCAGCCCGTGAGAAGATGTGCCAGCGGGCGGGCATATTCGTCGGCCGGAATGAATCCGAATCCGCAAACGGCAGAGGGGGTAAGTGGCGATGTCACCACAACGCATAGCCAACCTTAACCCAAAGCAATCGGGCTCCATGCCGATCGGCGTACTGATGCTTGCGCTCGCGTTTGCCCCCTGGATCGCGTACTGGGTGCTCGCGAGTGCGCAGCAGACTGGCAGTGTCATCGTCGCGCTTGGCATTTCGTGCGCGTTGCTCGCGCAGCAGGTTTGGGCCAGAACCTACAGGTTGCTGGATGTGGCAACCTTCCTGTTCTTCGCGGCTGCCGCCCTGATCACGTTTCCCATCGGTTCCACCCTGTTCGTGGACCACGTGGCGCCTGTAAGCTTCGGCTCGCTGCTGGCGATTGCGCTAATCTCAATCGTACTGCGTCATCCGTTTACAGGTGATGCAGCACGACACGGTTACCCTCGAGAATACTGGGACAATCCGGAATTCATCGCCCTGCACCGTATCATCACGCTTGTGTGGGCTGGCACCTTTCTATTGTGCGGGGCATTGCTTGGGTTCACCGATCTCTCGGTCCTGTCCACCATTCCTATCGCCCTGATGGCTGCAGCCTTTGTCTTCACAATCGTATTTCAGAGCAAGGGGCCGGCCTTTCTGGTCAAGCAACGATACAGGCCCTTCGAATGGCACATCCCCCTGACTCCATCCACGAGGAGGCAGGAGCACGAATATGATGTCGCGATAATCGGTGCAGGAATCGGCGGTCTCACCTGTGCCGCCCTGCTGGCGAAGCGGGGCTACAAGGTCCTCGTCATGGAGCAGCAGTCTCAAGTGGGAGGCTACTGCCGTTCGCTCGAAAGAGGTGATTACGCCTTCAGCACCGGTGTAGCCGGCATCACCGGACTTTGGGACAACGGACCGGTGAAGCGTCTTCTTTCAATGGTCGACGTCAACACCGACGAACGTTTCGTGCCCCACAGCCGGAGATATGTGTTCAAGGGACGAAGCATAGATGTGGGCTCCAGCATCCAGACCGTCGCCTCGTCGCTGGCCGACGTTTTCCCTGATGAAAGTGAACGAATCGGCACCTTCTACCAGGAGGCATCCGAGGCGTTCTACCAGTTGCACGAATACAGCAATCGCTTCGGCACACCGTTGCCAGAGCATCTCATTGTTAAACTGATGGGGGACAAGGCCGCTGCGAATCTGCCACGTGAATACGCGCGACTGTACGACTGGATGGGCAAGACGTTTCAGCAGAAGCTGGATGAGCATTTCGAGAGCACGAATCTCAAGTCGCTGGTAGCGGCAGCATCCGGACAGAACGGCACCGCACCTGACGTAACTCCCGGAATCAGGGCGCTGATCGACTGCATAGGCCCTCAACTCGAGGGCATCTACTACCCCATCGCAGGTCCTGGCGGCTTCGCTCAAGCCCTCGCCAGTGCAGTCGAATCTCAGGGCGGCACCATACTTCTGAACTACCATGCCGACCGCATCCTCACTGACAGGCGTCGCGTGCGCGGCATACGCTCCGGTGAGGAGATTTACCAGGCTCACGTAGTGGTTGCAAACGTGAACCCGCGCACCTGCGTACTCCAGCTCGTGGAGGCAAGCGAAATCGGTGGGCTGTACATCGACTACATCAAGAGTCTGCCGATGTCGCGATCGGCATTCATCGTGTACGCCGGCATTGAAGACGACCTGTCTTCGTACCCGTCGCTTATTGAGAACATGGACGGGGACTTCCGGATACTCATCAACTCAAACGTGGACCCGCGCTTCGCACCGAGAGGCCGCTCCAGCGTGACGCTCATTGCCCCGATGGGATATCGAGACTTTCCGCCTCGAGACGAGCGGGACTACGATGACAGGAAGCGGCAGTTCGCGGCATTACTCATACGTAAGGCTGAGGAGATCATTCCCGGACTAAGCGACAACGTCGCCACCCTGGATGCAGCAACCCCACGTACACTTGAAAGCTACACATCGATCCCGGAGGGGGCACTGTACGGGTTTGATCAGTCAGTGAGCACACGTCGCCCTCATTTCAGGGCTCCCATCAAGGGTCTGTATTTCGCAGGCGCCTCAACGTTCCCTGGAGCCGGCATCGAGTCGGTTGTCATATCCGGCACGATCTGCGCCAACGATATCGCCGGATGGAGTCAACCAAACGGACATTGAGCAGAACTCCAAATGAAGGCCCGCCGTGACAAAGAGCACAAAACGAACGACCCGTTGTCGCTGGAATCACTGACACAATTCGTCAGAATGGTGGTGAGCGACAGCCCCTTGAATCGACTTCGTCACATCGACAACAGCAATATCTTCGAAACACCCATGCTGGGGATCGCGGACGGCGACGACCCTCTCTTCGAGCACTATCTCGACATCATCGGACCGCATCACCTGACGCCGCGCAAGGCACTCTCAGCAGCAGCCGGACTATCGTTCGAGGACCGACACATTCCCATACGTGTGATCTGCTGGGTACTGCCCATTTCGGACGTGACGAAACGCAGCAATGCGGCAATGACCGCCCTGCCATCCCGACGATGGGCACACACATATCACTACGGAGAGCAGTTCAACGATGAGCTCCGCAGAAGAATGGTGGCATATCTGCAGGATAACGGCGCAAATGCCGTGGCCCCGGCAACGTCTCCAGGCTTCCACGTGCTGCGTGATTCACGAGGCGAGCCCACATCTACGTGGTCTGAGCGACATGCCTTGTACGCTGCAGGACTAGGGACCTTCGGCCTGTGCGATGGCTTCCTGACGCCCCTGGGGAAAGCGATGCGTTGCGGCAGCGTGGTGGCGGCACTGCCACTTCCGGTTACGCCACGCCTCCACGAGTTACACACCGGGGCGTGCCCGTACGAATCCAAAGGCAAGTGTGGTGCGTGCATTCCAAGATGCCCTGCCGGTGCGGTAGCGCGGTCAGGGCACGACAAGCTTGTCTGCGAACAATACCAGAAGGAGCAGATGCGACAGATTGGTGACGCCTACGGGGTATCCAGTGCAGGGTGCGGACTGTGCCAGACCGCGGTACCTTGCGAGTCCCAACTACCATCGTGAGAGACGCGACACCTGTGGTCCCGCTGCCTACCAGTAGACCCGGACTCTCTCCACAATCCCCAAGGTATTCCAGCGGCACGGCCCTAGAAGCTCCCGTTGCATCTCAAGCGCCACTCGAGTTTCCTCCAATTCGCTGTGGAGTTCCCGGGCATGACGCGCGTCTTCGCTGCCGGCAACGAGAGAGCGGCCACTCACAAAATCGTTGTATTCCCCGACACGCTGGTTGAACTCCTCAAGGTCTGACAAATACTCATCCCAAGACCGACTGTAATCTATGTAGAATTCATACGCCGGAGACGCGGCCCTGTCCAACGAGATCAGGCCATATTCGGCCCCTGGCCTGACATATGCCACCTTGTCATGGTCGCACGTACCATTGGATGCCCCGGAAGGCATCTGGGGATCCTCTCCTGTGCAATCGACGAACACCAGCCCTCTGTCGCGCGTATAGAAGGCGTTCAACGCATGACCCACCTCACGCCCCTGGAGATCAATCGAGACCCAGGCAGCGCGGATGCCCGCCTCTTCAGCGTTGTTGTGTAGTTGCTCCGCAAAGGCGCCGCACATATAGAGGTCCTTGATATACGCACTCTCGTCCGTCGGGTCACGCACCAGGAATTCCACCAGCTCGTTCCAGGTGACGTCCACGGCGGCCTCGTTGTTCATCAAATGAATCGGCTGACCCAGCGGTCCGGAAACATAGGGGGGTTGTACCTCATAGAACACATCGACATCGTCGCCGAACAGATCCGTGATCGCGACAATCGTGGAAGGCGCAGTGAGATGAACCTGGACCTGCACGGTTTGTGGTGAGTTGTAAGCACCCTCTGCCGTAACCGTACAGGTCGAGTAGTGAGTGCCCGGCTCAAGAGTTGAAGTGTCTACTCTTACGGTGATAAGTTGCAGATCGGCCTCAAGCGTTCCTCCGTGCGGTTCCACGACGAGCCACGAGGCTTCGCTCCAGATCTCCCACGTCAGAGTCCCTCTGCCCCGATTCTGAACGGCAAGAGCCTGCGGCATCATTCCGATGCCGGCATCATCAACAAAGGCAAGGTGGGCAGGCGATACGTGCAGCACAGCACGCTGCGGCCACAGAAGCGGCGAAAGCGTCATTGCGACAACGGCCGCAATCGTTGTCAGCACGAGCAGGCCGGCAAGAATGCGTCGTCCGTATCGAGGGGGTTTCTCCTGCCACTCCTCTTCCGCCTCGGACGGGGCCCCGTACATCCTCGGATCCGGACCTGGTGTCGGGGCATCCCCACTACCAACGCGCCGAAACACTGAGCCGCACCCAGGATCCGGACACCACTCCAGTCCCATGGCAGCATCGTAGCGCAGCCACTCTCCACAATGCGGACAGCGAGCCTCCGCGTTACGCATGTGTTCTCCTCTTCATTGTCTCCTGATGGCCCCGCAGGGCTGAACCTCCATCCGTGTCGGACACCTGCGGTGCGAAGCCTGCCCCCATTCAGCTTCAACGTTCCTGAATCATAATACGATTCTACCGCTTGTTTGCCATAACCCTCTTCGCCTTCATGCCCAGCCAGTTTCGTCCTGTCATCGGGAGGGCGAGGGAGGCTCACATTCCCGTCTTGCGGTAGCAGCACCCCCCGTCACACGGCAGGCGCACACTCGCTGCCACAGATAGCAAAATCCGCCCGCTGCGGACCGGACTTTCCTGCACGCGCGGACGGATTTCGGAAGTGCCACTTCTACGGCAATGCCCGGCTGCTATCAGGAGCCAATGACATCGCGACAGATCTTAAGGAACTGGGCATCAGTGAGCAACGTATGCTGAACACGCCCCTGCCACTTGACGCGATCGGTAATATCCTTGACCTGCTCCTCGGTGGCCTTGATGCCGTGAACATCAAGATAATACTCGATGGTGGCAGCGCCGCTGTTCTTACCCATCACGAGATGGTAGGGCTCCATGCCAACCACCTCCGGCACGAACGCCTGAATTGTCACGTCAAAGCCCGCATCCTTGAACTTGCGGTGCAGATCGGCAGCGATACCTGTCTCCAGCTTGTTCAAGTCTCGCCCGACTATGGGCTTGTTCCCTGCCAGCGCGCGCCTTGAGATGTTCTCAACTGTGAGTGACACGTTCATGAGGCCATCAAGGCGGATGCCAGTCTTGATGCCGGCCAGCAACTCGAGCATCATGATCACCTCTTCAGTGGCCACATTCCCGGTCCTGTCACCGAGTCCGTTGTACGCGGTGTGGATAACGCTCGCACCGTTCGCGACGGCCTCAAGAACACCCGCATTAGCCAGCCCGAACTCGTTATGCGTGTGGAACTCCAGGGGAACGTCGGGAACCCACTCACGCAGCTTCCGGAACAGGTAGCCCACCGCACGAGGTGACGCCACGCCGACGGTGTCGACGGCGACAATCCCGGCGAGCTTCGTCTCACGCGCCAGTGTCGTATAGATGTCCTTCACGTAATCCCAGTCATCGCCCCGAGTCAGATCCCATCCCATGAAGATCGTCTTCAGGTTGTTCTCGTTTGCGTACTTCGTAGTGGTAATGAGCCGGTCGAGTACCTCCTCCTTGCAGAGGCCATACGCGGCATCACAGGCATACGGATTCATGATGTGCTCGAGTATCGCAGTCTTGACACCAGACTCGATGGCAAGGTCGATATCCTTCTTGATGGTACGCACAAACGCGACCATCTCGGAATCGAGGTTCCGCTTCACAATCCGCTTCATACCCTCAAGGATCTCAGGCGATGCCGGAGGCATGCCGATCTCCAGGCGATGAATGCCGATGTCAGCCAGTGCCTCGGCGATGGCAACCCTCTCCTCAGGTGAAAACGCCACGCCAACGGTCTGTTCACCATCGCGAAGCGTCACATCATGAATCTGCACGGACTTCCCGCGGAAATCCGATATGACCTCAGGTTCGAAGTTCAGCGGTGACACCCACCACTTGCCGTTCTCAAAATGCTCGGTACCCTTGAGTCGTTCTACGTTGTAGCCCATATCGTCGTTCCTCCTTGAATCGGCTGCTGTGCCGACGCCTATTATACGCGTAATCGGCTGACGCATGACCAGCCGGTGTGTGCTTCATCGATGTGCTTAGCCGTTCCACAGGACCTCTCGGCAGATCCGCAGGAACTGTGAATCCGTCAGGAGCGCGTGCTGAATTCGACCCTGCCACTTGACTCTTTCGGTTATCTCTTTCACCTGTTCTGCGTCGGCCTCGATGCCATGCCTGTCCAGGAAATACTCGACCGTTGCCGATCCGCTGTTCTTGCCCAGTACCAGTTTGACCGGATCCTGCCCCACCAGCGACGGATGAAACGCCTGCATGGTGATGTCGAACGAAGCCGCGGCGAACTTGAGGTGCAGATCGACATCAATTCCGGTCTCGAAATCAAATAGACCACGCCCGACAATGGGCTTGTTCGGCGGCACGGTGCGTCTGCCTATGTTCTCCACCATGAGTGATACGTGCATTAGCCCCTTGAGTCGAATGCCGGTGGACACCCCATGGCCCAGTTCCAACAGAACCGCCACTTCCTCTGTAGCGGCGTTGCCAGTACGATCTCCCAAACCGTTGAAAGCGGTGTGGACCACTCTACATCCGGCAGCGACCGCCTCGATGATTCCTGCATTCGCCATGCACATATCATTGTGCGTGTGGAATTCCAGAGGCACATCCGGCAGCAGTGAGGATAGCTTGCGGAAGAGGAATCCCACTGCCCGCGGGTTGGCGACACCGAACGTATCTACGACGGCAATGGCATCCGGCCTGGCGTCAGATGCGAGCGCAGAGTAGATATCCTCGATGAACTCCCAGTCATCACCTCTCGTAAGATCCCATCCCAGGAACACTGTCTCAAGGCCTTGCTCTTTCGCATAGGCGACGCCTTTGACCACCCGATCCTTAACCTTCTGTCGATCGAGGCCATACCCACTTTCACAGGCATAGGGATTCATGATGTGCTGCAGCACAACCCGGCTTAGACCACAGTCGACCACCATGTCGACATCGGACCGGAGCGTTCGCGCGAAGCCGTATACTCCGGCCTTGAGCCCGAGGGCCGCCACCCGGCGCATGCCTTCGCGTACCTCCTCGGACACAGGGGGTAGTCCCACCTCAATACGTGGCACCCCCAGTTCGTCAAGAGCCAATGCGATTTCGACGCGCTCCTCGGGAGAGTACGCCACACCAACGGTCTGCTCGCCGTCACGCAGCGTCACATCGTGGAGCTGCACCGTCTGCCCGGCGAAGGGAGCGGCCACCTCAGGCTCGAGGTTGAACGGCGACATCCACCACTTACCCGCTCGATAGTTCGGCTGTTGGCTCAAACGCCCGATATCGTACACTCGACCATCCTCCTGGGAACACATATGGGTTGCTTGCCGGGTAAGGCCGGACTTCTCAGGACAGACCACCCCGTGAACGTCCGGGTGTGATCGACCATCAACGTCGGGCAACCTTCGACGACCACCTGCTTATCCACGACCACGTTTGCTCAGTTTGTACCAGGGGTGGAAGCTTATGATGCAGTCACGACAATCATCGTCACGCAGCAACCCCTTTCTCGCAAGCTGCATGCCCTGCAGACAGTCGGCCACACGCATGGGCATAAGGAAATGCTGGCGGACGTATTCACGACCTCTTTCTCCCACTACCGCCCCCTCCGCGGGGTTTCGCAGCAGCGAGACGATGCGTTTCGCCGTACTGGCGGCCCCTCCGTAGAAGTATCCGGTTACGCCGCTGCGAATCTGCAGTGGGATGGCCCCCACGTCAGCGCCTATTACCGGCTTCCCCTTCCAAAGCGCCTCGGTAATGACCAGACCAAAGCCCTCGCGCGTGGACGGCTGCATGACGACCGTGGCCGCGCGTTGCAGCGCGTTGACCTCATGCCAGTTCGACACGCGGTCATCGAGCGGCAGATTCAGGATGTGGATGTCCTCATCACCTTGCGTGGACTCGATCACCTGGTTCAAGACGCGGACTCCCTCAGGATCATCTGTCGCGATGCCGCCCGCCAGAATCAACTGGCACTTCTCCT
>PWUO01000168.1 GCA_003562555.1 Dehalococcoidia bacterium | reverse complement strand
GTACGCTTGTGGTAAACTAGTGCACTCTGGAGGGGTGCCGGAGTGGTTAATCGGAGCAGTCTGTAAAATTGCCGCCCGTTGGGCTTCGCAGGTTCGAATCCTGCCCCCTCCACCACAATACAGGCTGTGCCAGCCCACATAGCTCAGTCGGTAGAGCACGTTCTTGGTAAGAACGGGGTCACCAGTTCGAGTCTGGTTGTGGGCTTTTTCAGGTAGTTAAGGAGGTTATTGGCAAGATGGCAAAGCAGACCTTTGAACGGTCCAAAGAACACTGTAACGTCGGCACGATCGGACACGTCGATCACGGCAAGACGACGCTGACAGCCGCGATGAGTCTGGTGCTGTCGAAGGCCGGAGGATACAACACGTATCGTCCATTCGACTCTATCGACAATGCGCCGGAAGAGAAGGCGCGCGGCGTCACTATCGCCATCGCCCATCTCGAGTACGAAACTGAGAAGCGCCATTATTGCCATGTGGATTGTCCGGGTCATGCTGACTACATCAAGAACATGATCACCGGCGCTGCGCAGATGGACGGCGCGATACTCGTGGTGGCCGCGGATGATGGCCCCATGCCCCAGACGCGAGAGCACATCCTGCTGGCTCATCAGGTTGAGGTGCCGGCCATGCTCGTCGCCCTGAATAAGGTCGACACCATGGAAGATGCCGAGCTCCTCGAGCTGGTTGAGGTAGAGGTCAGGGACATTCTCTCCGCGAACGGATTCCCCGGAGATGACCTTCCGGTCGTCCAGGTGAGCGCGCTCAAGGCGCTTGAGTGCGGCTGCGGCACCCGTGAGTGTGAGTGGTGCGGCAAGATCTGGAAGCTCCTCGACGCGATGGACAGCTACATTCCCACGCCAGTGCGTGAGAAGGACAAGCCCTTCCTTATGCCCATCGAGGATGTCTTCAGCATCAAGGGCCGGGGCACGGTTGCCACCGGTCGTGTTGAGCGCGGCGTTCTGAAGGCGGGCGAGGAGGTCGAGATCGTCGGCATCAAGCCCACCCGCAAGACGGTCGCAATCAGCATGGAGATGTTCCACAAGACGCTGACCAGCACTGAGGCGGGAGACGCTGTGGGTATCCTGCTGCGTGGTATCGACCGGGATGAGATCGAGCGTGGTCAGGTTATGGCCAAGCCCGGTACCGTGACGCCTCATACCGAGGCGAACGCCGAGATCTACATCCTCAAGCGCGAGGAAGGCGGTCGGCACACCCCGTTCTTCACCGGCTACAAGCCCCAGTTCTTCATCCACACCACGGACGTGACGGGCGAGATCATTCTCCCCGATGGTGTCGAGATGGCCATGCCGGGCGACAGCCTGCAAAGCATGACCATCAAGACGATGGTTCCCGTCGTAATGGAGGAAGGACTTCGCTTCGCCGTTCGTGAGGGAGGCAGAACTGTCGGGGCTGGCGTAATCACTAAGGTCATCAAGTAGCTATGGCAAAGAAAGGCGAACAGCGGCTGGTGATCCACTTCGCGTGCACGCAGTGCCAGGAGCGGACGTACACCAGTGAGAAGAACAAGAAGAACGACGCGCAGCGGCTCGAGCTGAAGAAGTTCTGTCCTCGGTGCCGCGCACAGACGCCGCATCGGGAAACGAAATAACGCAATGGGATCAAAAGGCAAGAAACGTAAGCCAGGCAAGCAGACAACGGGTGGCGGCACGCCCCCTTCGACCCCACAGCCTGAGATGACGCAGGAGCCTGTCAAGGCTGTTGCGCCTGCTCCGGCAGTGCCGAAGGAGGTCGCCAAAGCGAAGCCCAGGCCCGCCAAGGCTGCCCCCGTGCTGAGCAAGAAACCATCGCGGTTACGATTTTTCGTCGATGCGTTCCAGGAACTGAAGAAGGCGCACTGGCCCTCGCGACGCGAGACCGTGCGCCTCAGCATAATGGTTGCCGCTGTCTGCGTTGTTGTGGGCGCGCTGCTCGGTGCGTTTGATTTCGTGTTCAGCGGGCTGATGCGCTTCCTGCTGTTCTAATGGTAAGCATGGGGATGTCACAGGGTCAGTGGTATTTGCTGTATGTCTCGTCCGGTCGTGAAGACCGCGCCAAGCGTAATCTCGAGCAGCGTATCAAGTCCATGGATGCCGGAGATAAGATCTTCGACGTCGTGGTACCCACTACCAACGAGATGGAGATTCGCGCGGGAAAGCGCCGGACGGTGATACGAAAGGCGTTTCCCGGCTACATCATGGTCAAGATGGACCTTGATGAGGAGAGCTGGGATATCGTCCGCAACACGCCGGGCGTTGCGGGATTTGTGAGCACCGGGGTGAAGCCGACCCCTCTGGTCGATGCAGAGGCGCAGACGATTCTCGACCGGATGAAGGACTCACCCACCGAAGTCAAGGTGGCGTTCAAGAAGGGCGACAGCGTTCGCGTGACAAGCGGACCGTTCGTCGATTTCATAGGCAAAGTGGAGGAAGTGAACTCTGAGAAGGGCAAGGCCATCGTGGCGTTGTCCCTGTTCGGCCGGGAGACGCCGGTTGAGCTTGACTTCCTGTCAGTGGAGAGACTGTAAACATGGCTAAGAAGAGAGTAACCGCGATCATCCGGCTGCAGATACAGGCTGGCAAGGCCACACCCGCTCCTCCCATCGGCCCGGCCCTCGGTCAGCACGGCGTGAACATCATGGCGTTCTGCAAGGAGTACAACGAGCGTACTGCCTCCCAGGAGGGGTTCATCATTCCTGCGGAGATCACCGTCTATCACGACCGCAGTTTCACGTTCGTGACCAAGCAGCCTCCCGTGTCCGACCTCGTGCGACGTGCGCTCGGCGTGCCCAAGGGCAGCGGCACTCCGCGGAGGACCAAGGTGGGGACGCTCACCCGTGAGCAGCTCTACGAGGTTGCGCGGACCAAGATGAAGGATCTCAACGCGCAGGACGAGGATGCGGCTGCAGCCATCGTTGCGGGTACCGCCCGCAGCATGGGCGTTGACGTGGAGAACTAGTGGCGCCATCCGGGCGCCAAATGGAGAGCAGGATTCAATGACAGCACATGGCAAGAAGTACAACGCAGCGGTAGCGGTCCTCGAGAAGGACAAGCTCTATTCCCCGGCTGAGGCTGTTGAGCTGGCCAAGAAGGCCGCGTATGCCGCGTTTGATGAGACAGTCGAACTGCATCTGAAGATGGGACTGAATCCCCGAAGTGCCGACCAGCAGGTCAGAGGCGTCGCCCTGTTACCGCACGGGCTTGGCAAGACCATCCGCGTGCTGGTATTCGCACAGGGCCCTGCCGGAAAGACGGCCATGGACGCGGGCGCGGACTACGTTGGGGCCGATGACCTCGTCAAGCAGATCGAGGACGGCTGGCTGGAGTTCGACACGGCGATGGCCACCCCGGATATGATGCCGAAGGTCGCCAAGCTTGGTAAGATCCTTGGCCGCCGCGGCCTCATGCCCAACCCCAAGTCCGGCACGGTGGTGCCTGCCGAGGATCTGCCGCGCGGGATTGCGGATGCACGCAAGGGGCGTGTTGAGTACCGTCTCGACCGCACCGCAATCATTCACCTCGCCATCGGGAAGATCAGTTTCGAGGATGAGAAGCTGCTCGAGAATCTTGGTGCGGTGATTGACGCCATCGTCAAGGCCAAGCCGAGCGGCGCCAAGGGTCAGTACATCAAGAGCATCACGCTGACTACGACCATGGGTCCCGGGTTCAAGCTGGACCCGAAAGCCACTATGAATCTCGCCGGCTAGTCCGGAATCTGATAGAATACGTACGGTCGCCAGTGACAGCAGGTACCCCGCGAGGGGTTTAATCTCAGGCCTGCAGAGGCGCAGGGAGTCCCTGAAGCCTGTCGTCTGGCTCAGGGCCTTTTTTTTGGAGTTGCACTATGCATAGAGATAAGAAGACCGAAGTCATTGAGGCGCTGAAGAAGAACCTCGCTGAGAGTGACTTCATCGTATCGACCACGTACCAGGGTGCGACGGCGCAGAGCCTTGCGCAGATGCGGTGGACTCTCGCGTCATCGGGCGTCGAGTATCACGTCGTCAAGACCACGCTGTTGCGCATCGCTGCGGAGCAGACGGGACGCGAGCGCGTCATGGAGATTCTTGAGGGACCGATGGCGCTCGGTTTCGCCGCAGATGCCGTCGAGGCCGCGAAGACACTGCGACTGCAGACGAAGGTGAAGGACTCGCCCGTGCAGATCCGCGGAGGGCTTCTTGGCAGTCGTGTCCTCACCGCCGCCGAGGTGCTCGCGCTCGCTGATCTACCGCCGCGCGACGTGCTGGTGGCACAGTTGGCGGCGCAGCTGCAGGCGCCTGTGAGCAGGCTGCACCGCGCGCTGTCGTGGCCGCTGCAGGGTTTCCGTAACGTCCTTCAAGCTCGAATAGAATCGCTCGCCCAGTAGTCAAGGAGGTATGGATATGTCCGAAGAAGAGACCAAGGCCGCCGTTGCCGATGAGGCCCAGGCCGAAGAGAAGAAACCCGCAAAGAAGACAACCAAGAAAGAGGGCAAGGCTCTCGGAATCGATGAGATCCTCGCTGCCGTCAAAGAGATGACGGTCGTTGAGCTCTCCGAGCTCGTCAAGGCGCTCGAAGAAGAGTTCGGTGTGAGCGCTGCGCCCGTGGCCATGGCCGCTCCGGGTGTTGGTGCTGGTGCCGCTGCTCCGGCCGAGGCTGCCGAAGAGGAAGAGGAGAAGACGGAGTTCACCGTCGTGCTCCAGGCCATCGGTGAGAAGAAGATCGATGTCATCAAGGCGGTTCGTGAGGTCACCGATCTCGGCCTGAAGCAGGCCAAGGACCTCGTCGAGGGCGCGCCTCAGAACGTGAAGGAATCCGTCTCGAAGGATGAGGCCGCATCCGTGAAGGCGAAGCTCGAGGCCGCTGGCGCGACTGTCGAAGTCAAGTAGCCTTGATCTGAAACGGTGAGTTGTCAGGGGCGTCCCGTATCATGCGGGGCGCCCCTGCGTGTTGCGTACTGCAGGCGCGTGGGCGTGTGGCGACGGATGCAGCCGCGACGAGGGCTACTGGTGCGGACGGTCGCCGTTCGTGCCGTGGGTTGTGTGTAGAAACCGCTGGATCTCCTCTCGCGTGAAACGCCTGTCTCCCCGCGGTCCGAGTCGGTAGGCAGTCAGCAGTCCTTCCGTCACCCATTTCCTTACCGTGTTAGGGTGCACGTGCAGGAGGTGTGCCACCTCCCGGGTGGTCATGAGCATGT
>PWUO01000304.1 GCA_003562555.1 Dehalococcoidia bacterium | reverse complement strand
TGTTCCTGTTATCGCCGGTGAGCATTATGGTCTTCAGTCCCAAACTATGGAGTTCCTGGATGGCCTCGGGCACTCCCTCTTTCAGGGTGTCGGCGACTGCAATCACCCCCACGACCTTCTCATCCGCCGAAACGGTCATTGCGGTCTTCGCCTGCTCCTGCAGATCCTTCAGCGTCTGCTGCACTCCTGGCTCCAGTTGGTTATTGCCCAGGATTTCGGGTTTGCCAACGAGAACTTCAATGCCATCAATCGTTCCCTTCACTCCCATCCCGGTTACCGCTTCAAAGCTCCGGGGCTCATCCAGGTTGATTCCCAACTCCTTCGCCTTCTTCACGATTGCCTCTCCGAGCGGATGCTCCGAGCCCTGCTCGAGGCTGGCGGCGTAATACAGGACTCGCGCTTCATGACCCGCACTAAAGGGAATGACGTCAGTAACCTCAGGTTTGCCCTTCGTCAAGGTGCCAGTCTTGTCCAGGATGATTGCCCTGACCTCTTTCATGGTCTGGATGGCCTCGCCCTTCCGTATCAAGATACCCCGTTCGGCACCGAGGCCGCTGCCGACCATAAGCGCGGTTGGTGTGGCCAGCCCGAGGGCGCAGGGGCAGGAGATGACCAGCACCGCCACCGTGGCCAGAATCGCCAGTACCAGATGAGGAAGCGCTGGATTGACCCAGGGAAGAAACACGAATCGTTCGATGAATCCCCCAAAGAATCCCGGGAAGATCATCCAGAGCACGAAGGTGAGCAGTGAGTAGCCGATGACCGTGGGCACCATGTATCCGGTTATCCTGTCGGCCCATTCCTGTATGGGAATCTTGCTGCCCTGGCACTCCTCCACCAGCTTCACTACCTGGGCGAGGAAGCTGTCCTTCCCGACTCTTGTCGCCTTCACTTTCAGGAGTCCACGCCCGTTCACCGTGGCCCCGATCACTCCGTCTCCGGGCTTCTTGCTGACAGGGACGCTCTCACCCGTCGCCATCGATTCATCGATCGCGCTCTCTCCGTCGACGACCTCGCCATCGGTCGGGATCTTCTCTCCCGGGCGGATGACCATGATGTCCCCGGCTACCACCTCAGCGATGGGAACCTCGACCTCCTGGTTGTCCCTCAGTATCCTGGCGTTCCTGGCTCCCAGTGTGAGCAGCTTCTTGATCGCCTGGGAGGCACTGCCCCTGGACTTCACCTCCAGATACCTTCCGAGCAGGTGGAAGATCATGATCCAGGTCGCCATTTCCACGAAGGTTGTGTACGGAAACCAGAGGCCAGCGATGCCCGCGAGGTACGGCGGCGCGGAACCGAGGAGAATCAGCGAGTCCATGTTCGGCCTCAGATTGCGAAAAGCCCTGAGCGCAGAGCGCTGGGTATCCCACCCCCAGATGAAAACTACCGGGAAGCCGAGCACCAGGGTGAACAGCACATAGAGAGGAATGACCATCGGCGTCATGAAGTGGATCACCATCAGGACCATTATTATCGAGCCCGGGATGAGCGAATACCTGAAGCGATTTCGGGCTTCGTTCGTCCGGCGGATGTCTTCCTCGAGGGCGTCCTCGGGACTTTCTTCCTCCGCGGTGCCCAGGAACCGGTATCCGGCGCCCTCGACGGCACGCCTCAGGTCGTGAATAGAGACCGCGTCGCTCGCGTACTCCACCGTAGCTCGCTCGGTGGCGAGATTGACACTGGCCGACAGCACGCCGTCCAGCCCCCTGAGAGCCTCCTCGACATGGCTCACACAGGAGGCGCAGGTCATATCTCCGATGCTCAGCGCTACGCGCGACCCGCGGACCTCGTAGCCGGTGCTGCCAACGGCCCTCACGAGGTCGACGACCCCTGCCACCGCCGGGTCATACTCCACCGTCGCCTTCTCGGTGGCCAGGTCTACGCTGACCTCCGAGACTCCTGCAACCTTTCGCAACGCCTCCTCTACATGGGAGACGCAGGAGGCACAGGTCATACCTGTGACCGGAAGGGTCACCTTCTTCGTCTGCTTCATGCGGTCGGGCATCTGTCTTCAGCCTCCTCACTCCGGGTAAGACCAGCCGACTGTGGTGGTCAGTCCTCTGTTTCCGCTCAGCATACTACGGATGAGACGGGCAGAAAAACAATTGCATCTGGTGTCCGCCATGGCCGGCCATCTCCTGCCCTTCACCTCCGAACTACTTCTCCGGGCTTTCATCGCAGGCTTTCGTGCAGCCGGGGGAGCAGGAGTAATAGGTCTTGCCGATGTGCTCGGATCCAGCTTGTGTTGTCTTCTCGTCTATCTAATTGCCACAAACCATGTCTTTGGCCATCTTTGTCACCCCCGTCTACAGCCTTAGTGTGACATCGCTGCCTTCTCCCCTTAATCTCGCCATCCAGTATCTTCTGCTTCAAGGTCTCTCACTCGCCCTTGGTCAAGACGCAGAGGTTGCCGGCCTCACCTGTCTCGACCTTATCACCATCCAGCTTGACCACTGGAAAATGCACTGAACCGCACATCTCCGCGACCTTCATGTTGTTCGCCACAATCTGTTACGCGCCTTGGGGGATAGAGAGCCCTTGTCCAGCGCATGTTAACCATCATGCCCATGCGCATCCCATCATGGCACCATTGATTGCGTCTTGCCCGCCGTCGCACCGAGGACGTACTTCGTTCACACCTCCGTAGTGACCGCGCACAGGCTTCGTGCATGGCTTTCCCTTAATCCGCCCATGCAGCATTGCTCTCATCAGGATCTTGGGCAAATAGTGACATGGCGAAGCAGGCAAGTGAGCGTACCAGCGACCTTGCGGCGTCATTGATGCTACTGGACATCGCAGGCCCGTCGTGTCCATGACCTCATGAGATGCAGAAAACGAGCGCCAACGATTTTCACTAGTAAGTGCGCTCACGTCGATTATGATGCATACCTTAAGCGATGTGCTGAAGACTTCGTCGCGCAGTATTGGGGTTGGACCTTGCTTTGCCTGGATGTCCCGGATTTCGGATCGACTCGGCTTCTGAGAGGATGCGTGTTGTGGACGGTACTTTGCGAGTCTGATAGTATGACGGGCAGTTCGAAGCGCCGCGAGGCTCAACTCAACCACTATCCCATTTCGTTGTGACATCAGACGTCGTTGACGCCTCTCTGCGATCTGGTACCTGCCACGCCTACCAGCGGACGTGGGTCCAAGAGACTGCTGCTCAGAAAAGGTAAAACATATGCCTACAGGTGTGCCCTTCAACCGCGTCCTTGTAGCGAACCGAGGCGAGATTGCGATACGGATTATGCGCGCCTGCCGGGAGATGGAGATTCGCAGCATCGCAGTGCATAGCGATGTCGATGAAGCCGCGCTTCATGTTCGATACGCAGATGAGGCGCACTTGATTGGCGGTGCATCGGCAAGGGAGAGCTATCTTGATGTTGACAAGATTCTCACGGTAGCCGTGCAGAGGGGGGCTCAAGCGATACATCCCGGGTACGGATTTCTCTCAGAGAATCCTGTGTTCGCGGAAGCCTGTGAGAATCGAGGAATTGTATTCATAGGTCCCACCGCCGAAGCATTGCGTTCCGTTGGCAACAAAATTGCGGCGCGTCATACGGCGCAGAGGTGTGGGGTACCCGTTGTGCCAGGGTCCATCGCTGGTCTTAACGGCCACACCGAAGCCGCGGCTATTGCCGAGACAATAGGATATCCCGTGCTGCTCAAGGCAGCGGCCGGTGGTGGCGGCAAGGGAATGCGGACGGCCCACACCGAGGCCGAACTGAGGCAGGCACTAGATGTGGCGGCGAGAGAAGCAGACCATGCCTTTGGTGACCCGAGCCTGTACATCGAGAAGTTCGTGGATCCGACGCGGCACGTCGAGGTCCAGCTATTGGCCGACCACTTCGACAATGTGGTTCACCTCGGAGAGCGAGACTGCAGCATTCAGCGCCGCTTCCAGAAGGTCATCGAGGAATCGCCGTCACCTGCAGTGAACGATGACCTCAGGATCCGCATAACCACAGCGGCGATTACCCTCGCAAAGGCCATCGGTTATCGCAATGCGGGGACTGTTGAGTTCCTGGTCGATGGCGATCGCTTCTACTTCATCGAGGTCAATGCCCGATTGCAGGTGGAGCATCCTGTGACCGAGATGGTGACCGGCATCGATCTCGTCAAGGAGCAGATTCTGGTCGCGGGAGGATTGCCGCTGCGATTCAGACAGGAAGAGGTCGAATTCCGAGGCGCCGCGCTGCAGGCACGCATCTACGCGGAAAACCCGGCGTACAACTTCCTGCCGTCCCCCGGCATCGTCAGTCATCTAACCGAGCCGTCCGGCGAGGGAATACGCATCGATAGTGGCATCGCCACCGGCAGCGAGGTGCCTATAGAGTACGATGGCCTGCTCTCAAAGCTGGTGGCGTGGGGCAGCACGCGCGCCGAAGCCATCGCGAGGATGAGGCGCGCACTGGAGGATTACGAAGTGTGCGGAGTGCACACGACAATCCCGTTCAAGAGATACGTGCTCGAATGCCCGGCGTTTCAGTCAGGTCAGTATGACACCGGCTTCGTCGCCAGCGTCATACAGGACTGGAAGCGCTCCTGCTCGAGGACGTGACACAGGGCTGTCTAAGGTTCAATCAGGGTGTGGATAACCTGGACGGTAGTGACGGTGATATTCCAGCCCCGGCGTGAAGCCCTTTGTCAAAGCCATGATTCCGACGCAGCGTATTCTTTCACACACTTTTTGGATCTGCAGTCCACACCCGGATTGACGCTACGTCGTTACTGATGCCAACGCGGACTGGAGTGCTGACGTGGTCGACGAGTACTCCCGTGGGGTTAGCCCGCCAAGAGAGATGTGCGGCCTGGCGCCATTGTAGTCCTTCCTTCGAGCTTCGATAATCTCCCGCACGTCCGTGAGGCTTAGGAACCAGTTGCCGCTGAGGCACTCATCCCGCAGCTTGCCCTTGAGACTCTCTGCGTCGGCGTTCTTCATCGGCTTGCCGGGACCGATGAAGTGCAGCTTCACACCCGTCCTGAAGGCCCACTCATCCAGCGCCTTCCCGGTACCCTCAGGACCGTTGTCGGTCGTGATGTTACTGGGACGAGAGCGCGACTCGGCCAGACGGCCAGGTCTACCTCATCTGACTTGACAGCCTGCTCCCCTCAAGGCTACGTTGATGCCATCTCCTTTCGCACCCTGTCTCGTGATTAGCAGCATGAGCGTCAGAATTGTTACCGACAG
>PWUO01000026.1 GCA_003562555.1 Dehalococcoidia bacterium | reverse complement strand
GAGTGTCTCCATGACGTGCTCCCGCGCCTCCTCTTCCTGTCCCGGCTGCACATCGACGAGCCATTGACTGCCAAGGTTGCTCGTCATGATGAGGACCGTGTTCTTGAAGTCGATTGTTCGCCCGTGTCCGTCGGTAAGGCGCCCGTCATCCAGTATCTGAAGCAACACGTTGAAGACGTCCGTATGCGCCTTCTCGATCTCGTCGAGCAGTACTACCGCGTAGGGACGACGGCGTACCGCCTCGGTAAGTTGTCCGCCTTCCTCAAAGCCCACGTAGCCTGGAGGAGCACCGATGAGACGTGAGACCGTGTGCTTCTCCATGTACTCTGACATGTCGAGCCGGATCATTGATCGCTCGTCATCGAATAGGAACTCCGCAAGTGCCCGTGCGAGCTCGGTTTTGCCCACACCGGTGGGGCCGAGGAAGATGAAGCTTCCGAGCGGCCGGTTGGGATCCTGCAGCCCGGCCCGTGCTCTTCGCACGGCGTTTGAGACCGCATGGATCGCTTCCTCCTGGCCAACCACTCTGTCCCTGAGGCGGTCCTCCATCCTCAGCAGCTTCTCGATTTCCCCCTCCAGAAGCCGGCTGACAGGAATGCGGGTCCATCGAGCGACTACTTCGGCGATGTCCTGCTCGTCGACCTCCTCCTTCAGCAGCTGGTCCGCCTTGCTGGCGGCCAGTTGCTCCTCCTTCTGCTTGAGCTGACTCTCCAGTTCAACCAGCGTTCCGTACTTGAGTTGCGCCGCACGCTCCAGGTCTCCCATCCTCTCCGCTCGTTCGATGTCGATCTTCACCTGCTCCAACTGCTCTTTGAGATGCTGTAGTGACTGTATCTCTTCCTTCTCACGCTGCCATCGGGCGCGCAGTTGAGTCGCCTCTTCACGAACGTCGGCAAGCTCCTTCTCCATGGTCGCAAGCCGCTCACGGGAAGCCTGGTCCTTCTCCTTCCTGAGTGCCTCGCGTTCTACCTCCAGTTGCGTCAGGCGCCGCTGCGCCTCATCGAGCTCGGCGGGCACGCTGTCTATCTCCGTCCTCAGTTTGGAGGCGGCCTCATCGACCAGGTCGATCGCCTTGTCGGGCAGGAACCGGTCGGTGATGTACCTGTTCGACAGGACTGCCGCCGCCACGAGCGCCGAATCCTTGATCCGAACACCATGGTGAACCTCGTATCGTTCTCGCAAGCCACGCAGTATCGAGATGGTGTCTTCGACGGTGGGCTCTCCGACGAGCACCGGTTGAAAACGGCGTTCGAGTGCCGCGTCCTTCTCGATGTGCTTGCGGTACTCGTTGATAGTCGTTGCGCCGATGCAATGCAGTTCGCCTCGCGCGAGCAGAGGCTTCAGCATGTTCGATGCGTCCATCGCACCTTCTGCTGCCCCCGCACCGACCACGGTGTGGAGTTCATCGATGAACAGTATGGTGTTGCCCTCGGATTGCTGAACCTCCTTGAGGACCGCCTTCAGGCGTTCCTCGAACTCTCCCCGGTACTTCGCGCCCGCCACCAGTGATCCCATGTCCAGTGCCACCAGTCTGCGGTTGCGTAATCCTTCGGGGACATCACCGCGCACTATCCGCTGTGCGAGGCCCTCGACTATGGCGGTTTTTCCGACGCCAGGGTCTCCTATCAGCACGGGGTTATTCTTCGTGCGCCGGGACAGCACCTGCACCACACGTCGTATCTCTTCATCCCGACCGATCACCGGGTCGAGCTTGCCCCTCCGCGCCGTGTCGGTGAGGTCCCGACCGTACTTCTCCAGCGCCTCGTATTTGTCCTCCGGCGTCTGATCCGTCACACGCTGTCCGCCGCGTATTGTGGCAAGCACCTGATACACGGCATCCTTTGTGATTCCGTGGCGCCGGAGGATCGCCGAGACGTTTCCGGCTGCCTTGTTCTCGATCATACCGAGCAGCAGGTGTTCCGTGCTGGTGTAGTCATCCTTGAACGCTGCGGCTTCCTTCTCGGCTGCGTCGGCAACACTGTTGAGTGCCTGAGAAAGGTATGCCTGTGATGGGCCGTGGGCTTTGGCCAGTTTGTCGAGAGTGCTCTCGAGTTCGACAGCCAGCGCCCGCGGAGTGACACCGAGCTTCTGCAGTATCTGAGGCACCACTCCAGCCTCCTGCGTGACGAGTGCCAGCAACAGGTGTTCCGGTTCTATCTGCGTGTGGTTTCGCTGTTCAGCCTGACTCTGTGCCTCAACGAGCGCCTCGCGCGCCTTCTCCGTAAGACGATTGACGTTCATGGCCGGCCTCCACTGAGAAGTACTGAACGGTGGTGATGCTCGCTCATTCTAGCACTCCGTTGCAACTGCGCGCAGCACGGTGTTCGCGGCGCCACGACCGTTCGTGCCTTGTGCGACGGTGGATGCGTGGTGCGCCATTCCTGCAGACTTCCCATTTACGCGAGGTTCGGCTACAATCGTGAGTCATGACCAGCAAGTACGACCCTCAGAGTATCGAGAAGAAGTGGCAGGAGAGGTGGACCCAGGATCGCCTGTACGAGGTGAGAGAGGATCCACAGACGACCAAGTACTACGCCCTCACCATGTTCCCCTATCCGTCGGGCGACCTTCACATTGGTCACTGGTACGCGATGGCACCGTCGGATGTGCGTGCCCGCTTCAAGCGCATGCAGGGCTACAACGTGCTGCATCCCATGGGTTTCGACGCGTTCGGCCTTCCCGCTGAGAACGCCGCCATCAAGCATGGCATTCACCCGTATACATGGACGATGGGCAACATCGAGAGGATGCGCGGCCAGTTGCGGACGATGGGCTGCATCTATGACTGGGCCAGGGAAGTGGTGAGTTGCCAGCCGGACTACTACCGGTGGACGCAGTGGTTCTTCCTGAAGCTATACGAAGCGGGGTTGGCGTACCGTGGCACCGCCCCTGTCAACTGGTGTCCCCAGTGCCAGACGGTTCTGGCAAACGAACAGGTCGTTGGTGAGGGAGAGTGCGAGCGGTGCGGCGCTGCAGTGACCAAGCGGGATATGGAGCAATGGTTCTTCCGCATCACCAGTTATGCGGACGAGTTGCTTGATTTCAGCAACGTCGACTGGCCGGAACGCATTAAGACGATACAGTCCAACTGGATCGGTCGCAGCGAAGGCGCTGAGTTGTCCTTCGGTTTGGATCATCCCGGTGTGGAAGACAAGGAGATCCGCGTATTCACCACTCGCCCCGATACTGTGTACGGCGTGACCTACTTCCTGTTGTCGCCAGAGCATCCCCTGGTAACGAAGCTCACCGCGCCCGAACGCAGACAGGAGGTGGAAGAGTACGTTGCGTGGTGCCGCCGACAGGAGGACTACGAGCGTACCGCACTGGGGCGCGAGAAGACCGGAGTGTTCCTGGGCAGTTACGTTCTCAACCGGTTCAATGACGAACGCATACCGATCTGGATTACGGACTACGTGCTGTCGTCGTACGGAACCGGTGCGGTGATGGGTGTTCCTGCGCATGATGAGCGCGACTTTGAGTTCGCGACGAAGTTCGACTTGCCGATAAGGACTGTCATTGCGCCGCCGGATTATCATGGACAGCCGCTTGAACAAGCGTACATCGGCGATGGCACCCTGGTGAACTCAGGAGAGTTCAACGGACTTCCGGCCGAAGAAGGGTTCAGGGCCATATGTCAGAAGCTGGAGCGAGAGGGGTGGGGTAAGGCCACTGTGGCCTACCGCATTCGCGACTGGCTCATCTCCAGACAGCGCTACTGGGGTGCGCCGATACCGATAGTCTACTGTGAGAAGTGCGGCATCGTGCCGGTCCCTGAAGAGGACCTGCCGGTCCTGCTCCCTCCCGATGCGGAGTTCAAGCCCACGGGGGAGTCTCCGTTGAAGTACTGCGACGCGTTCGTCAATGCCTCATGTCCTGCGTGCAGCGGTCCGAGCAGACGTGAGACGGATACCATGGACACGTTCATGTGTTCCAACTGGTACTTCCTGCGTTACACCAGCCCGGGAGTCGACTACGGTCCGTACGACAGAGAGAAACTGAATTACTGGATGCCCGTTGACATATACACGGGTGGAGCCGAGCATGCCGTACTTCACCTGCTCTATTCCCGCTTCTTCGTGAAGGCACTGCGGGACGTTGGACTCCTCGACTTCGATGAGCCGTTCACGAGGCTCTACAACCAGGGGACGATCATCTATGGCGGCGGTAAGATGAGTAAGTCCAAGGGCAATGTCGTCGCTCCGGACGTGTATGTGTCCAAGCTGGGCGCCGATACTGTGCGCGCGTATCTGATGTTCGTTGGGCCGTGGAACCTTGGAGGGGAGTGGAGCGACAGCGGTATCGTGGGGTTAAGCCGGTGGCTGAATCGCGTCTGGGCGCTGTGCGACCAGGACTACGCGGCAACCGCGATCGATGAGACCGTCGATGCAGAGGTGCGTCACCTGATGCACAAGACCATCAAGGCAGTGACCATCGACCTGGAGGACTTCAGGTTCAATACGATGCTGGCTCGCCTTATGGAGTTCACCAACGTTCTGGGGCCGGTGCAGGAGGCGGGGAACGTCTCCGTGGCCACATGGCGTGAGGCGATCAGGATTCTGCTTCTTCTTGTGGCGCCCAGCGCCCCTCACATTGCGGAGGAACTGTGGATGCGTCAGTGTCACTCGTACAGCGTGCACAATCATGAGTGGCCCTCCTACGATGAAGCTCTGGCGAAGGACGAGGAGGTGACCGTTGCCGTGCAGGTCAACGGGAAGCTGCGCGACAAACTTGTCGTGCCAGTCACCATTACGGAGGAGGAGATCAGTGAGATGGCGCTGTCTCGAGAGAAGATCAAGGCGCACATCGATGGCGGGACAGTGCGAAAGGTCATTTACGTGCCGGGTCGGATCGTGAGCATCGTAGTATCGTAAGGAAGTCACCTATGAAGATTGCGTTCGTGGGCGGTGGCATTATGGCGGAGGCGCTGATCAAGCGCCTCGTCAAGGATGGCACGGTTACGTGTGATGAGGTCAAGGTAGTGGACCCGTCCCCCGCGCGGCGAGAGCTACTGCGAGAACAGTACCGCGTTGGGGTGGAGGAGGAGCATTCTGCCTGTCTTCCCGGCGCGGACGTCGTGATTCTTGCGATCAAGCCGCAGGAGATGGAGACCGCAGCCTGCCAGATGGATGACATACAGAAGGAGCAACTCCTCCTGTCCATTATGGCTGGGGTGAAGCTGGAGCGGCTCGTGACGCGTT
>PWUO01000056.1 GCA_003562555.1 Dehalococcoidia bacterium | reverse complement strand
GTCTTGCCAAGCCATACATCCCTGAGTTCAGCGGGACAGCAGAGGAGCGTCTCGATGACCGCGTCGGTCTTCTCCCGCAGGAACACCTGGCTGGAGAACGTGTAGCCCATGAACACTCCGATGAGCATAGTGAGGAAGAATAGGAGACTACCGAGCGACAGGTCCAAGGCAACAGGCATGTCACCCGTCAGTCTCAGTGAGTACATGGCTCCGAAGAACAGGGAGAACAGAATCCCCGTGATGACAGAACTGCGGGTCGTGATCAGCTCCCGAAACTCCTTTCCGAAAACGATCCTCACGCTGCTCATTGCTCCGCCTCCTGCCGCACGACTTCAAGGTACACTTCTTCAAGCGAACGCCTGGACCGACGCATCTCCTCAACTCCGATGCCGTACGACTCAAGTACCGCGGCGAGGGCCGCTCCACCTCTTCCCTCGTACAGGTTGAGCGATAGACGCCCCTCCGCACCGACTACATCGGACACGTCATCACACGCATGGAGAACACGAACCGCCTCATCATGCAGGGAGGGATCTGTCAGCACTATCTCGATTCCATTGTTCCCCGTGGACGATTGCAGGGCCTTCACGGTATCAACCAGCCTGATCCGACCACGCTGGAGTATGGCGACGCGTCCACATATCCGCTGCACCTCATCCAAGTCATGCGAACTCAGAAACACGGAGATTCGGGACTCCGTCGACAGCTTCACAATGAGATCGCGCACCATCTTCTGCGCCTCAGGATCGAGCCCCGCGGATGGTTCATCCAGCATAAGAAGGTCCGGTCCATGCAGCAACGCGCGCGCCAACCCCAATTTTCGACGCATACCACGAGAGAACGTGCCCGCCTTGTCCTGCGCTCGGTCAGAGAGTCCGGAGAACTCCAGCAGTTCTTCGATCCGTGCCTTCCTGGATCGGACGCGATACAGCTGCGCGAAGTAGTCGAGATTATCGTACGCAGTGAGTCGAGGATAAATGCCATCCGATTCAAGAAGCACACCGATGCGGCTTCGCACGGCAGCATTTTTCGATGCACGTTCCCCCCATAATAGGACATCCCCGGAGGTTGGCCGCAACAACCCCAGTATCACTCGCATGGTAGTCGTCTTGCCCGCCCCGTTGGGACCAAGGCACCCAAATACCTCACCCTCACCAACCGTCAAATCCATGTCGTCGAGGACCACCCGATCCTTGAAACGCTTCGTAAGGTGTCGAACTTCCAGCATAGCGCACAACTCCTTAATGCGACTCAGCTACCGCAACGTGGAGATGATACTCCTGCGACACATTCGAGTGAAGTCCCTGGCAGTTCCATGATAAGGCTATTGGGGTGCACCATGGATACGTGCTTCGCCAGAATCGATGCCTGCGCGGGAACGGGCGGATGCTACCGGGGTCAAAGTCCACATTCTCCGCAACAATTTGACTTTTTCCAGCCAACATATGCTATTATCATATGCAGAATAAGCGAGGTGTGATACCCTGATGAGCAGTTTCCGGCATACCGAGTTTGGGGCACAGGTCCGACGATGGCGACAGGCAATACAGCCACCACTGACGCAACGACAACTGGCGCGACAGATTGGAGTCAGCGACGGTTTTCTTGCGCACATCGAGACGGGTCGAACACTGCCAGGGCGGGAGACAATTAAGCGACTCTCTCATGCCCTGGGAATCCCTGCGGTGGACCTGTTCAGGGCCGCGGGACACCTGCCCGATTCCGCAGAGTCGGAGGACTCCCAGATCTTCCAGGACCACGAGCTGCGGTTGTTCTTCAGAGATGACTGGAAGACACTGACCGGTGAGGAGCAGGAACTGCTGCGGGACTTCGTGCGTATGCTGAAGACGCGCCTGCAGCGCCGCGCCGGAACGCACCACTCCAGCGGTGCCTCGGATATCTGAGTCTCGAACGTCACCAGAGCCCGGGAATTACCGTGGAGACGGACCGTTCAATTCGGTGATGGCCATCCTGGCAAGCTGATCGGCCCGCTCGTTCTGTCGCACCCCTGCGTGCCCGGCAACTTTGCGAAACGTCACATTGTGCGTACGGATCAGCTTAAGCAGCCTCTCCCACAGATCTCGATTCTCGACAGGTTTGCGCTGGGCATTCAGCCAGCCATTGGTCTCCCAGCGTGCGTACCACTTCTGCTGCATCCCGTTGACGAGATACGCACTGTCAGAATACACCGTGACGGGCAGACCTCGTCCCTTGAGGCATTCAAGCGCCGCGATGCAGCCCATCAACTCCATCCGCTGGTTGCTCGTGTTCCGCTCCCCTCCACGAATCTCCTTGGTGGCGTCCCTATACTGCAGCACAGCGCCCCATCCACCCTTGTTGCCCTTGAACTGATTGCCGGAGCACGCTCCGTCACAGTAGATGATGACCTGTTCCTGTTCTGATACCACGGCACATCCTTTCCTTCGTGGGACAGTGAGCCTGAGATCAGCCAACCCACCTCGATAGCAGCGTCATGTCGCTCAGTAGCGCAACAGCGCCGCCACTTCCTCGCCGTTCGGAACCGAGGAGGAAGGTATCACATGCACCGCCGCCCCTGTCATCAGCGCGCCGACCACGGCCGCATCGATCAGGTCCTCATCCCCCGACTGGTAGCCCTCGTGCATCTCGATGCGGCGATCCTCCCTGATGAATCGTCCCCAGCGCTGCATGCCAAGGCCAACGAACAATACCGAGACTCTTCCGTCATACGCTGCGACGAGCACATCCTCAACTCGCGTGAGGGTCCGGCCCCGTGCCGAGCCCTCGCCAAAGTGCGCCAGCGCAGTCTCACGTTCCCGTGTGAAGTACGCTTCGACGACGGGCCACGCCCTGCTCTGCAGCTCGGCCGGAGTCATCTCGTCGGGATTCCCGTCCACCTCATCGGGCAGCAGATACGAATAGGTATTGACCTCGCGGTACTGCGCCAGGAGGAATTCCACACCCGCCAGCACCAGCGGTACCTGTTCATCCTTCAGTGCTTCATGCAGTCCATGATCTACCTCCCGCAGGAAGCGCACGATCTGGTCCTTGGCCACATCCTTACCCTCTCCGTGGCCGTGATACATGGCGGTGCCTCTGCCGGCAGGGCCCTGAGACGGACCACTGCGAAACTGTAGATTCTCGCTGAATTCGTCGAACTGCAGCACGTCAGCCATGCTATTCGGAAGCGTGCCAGGCGTCACCTCGCGTGCACCGTCCCGGCTGCACTGGATGAGGCGCACCCTGTTCTGGCTCAAGCCGAGAACGTAGAAGATGCCATCGGTGGCAAACAGCGGGAGCAGCGGACTGACGTGAAAGCGATTCGAGACCACCACCGTCTCATCAAGGTGGTAGGGAAGACGGAAGTATCTGAACATATCAGTCGACATGAACACGGCAAGGCCATCGCCCTGGTGGTGCCAGAAAAGCGTGTCATCCACAAGCGCCCTTCCTTGCTCAAGCAGACGGTTCGCGTCAGGTTGCCGCAGACCCACGTTCTGCAGCTTGTTCTCGGCCTCTCGAAGAAGGTTCTTCAGTCGTATGGAGCCCTGCTCCACATCACCGGTACGCTGGGTTGGCATGTAGATGGATACGGAGGCATCATCAGGCCTCTGCAACAGCGCCTTGAGTTCCGAACGTCCGAGCAGTCTCATCTCTTACCTCCCACTCAGCATATTGGATAGCTTCCGTGACACCCGTCGAGAATCTGCGGTCACTTTGGCCACTGCGTGCCGCCTGCCACAAGGATAACACCATGCGCGAGCCCAAGCCCAACCGAGTCGGTACCGCCTGAGCTGACTCGCACTTACTGTTCCGGGAGACAGGTAAGCCGCCACGGTAATGGTACCTCTTGACACAGGTGCGTGGTTGCATCCATTATCCTGATGTGCAGGGGGCTGCCGGCGAGGTCCGAAGCGCACCTCCCCACGTCACACCACCCTGCACTGTTGAAGAAAGGGGTCTGTAGCCATGTACGAAAGACGAATGCTCGGCCTGGACGAAGCAGACAGGATCGTGGACACCATCGTCGCTCATTGCAGAAGAGAGAACGGAATTCCTCTCTCTATCGCGGTGGTCGATTACCGGGGCGACCTCATGAAGTTCGTGAGGATGGACGGCGCGAGTTGGAACTCCATCCACATGGCACAGGTCAAGGCCTACAGCGCCGCCAAGTTCAGGCGGGATACCTCAACGGTGAACGAATGGATGGCCGAGAGGAAGCTACAGCTGGCTGATTGGGCCGACCCGAACGTAACCTCCCTTGGAGGGGGTGTCTGCGTCTGGGACAGTGAGTCGACTCCTCCGCTCGTGCTCGGAGCAGTAGCAGTGAGCGGGTGGCCGCAGACCGAGGTGGATGAGGAGTACGCGCGAATCGGTATTGCTGCGCTTGGATAATGCGGCCGCGGGACCTCTTACGGAGCCGTCCCATCACAACCGGGTCGGATTTGCCCGAAAACTGCACTTCCACAGCATGCACTGAATGAGGGCCGGCAAGACGCACTACGCCGGTGCTGTCATTCTGCCGGCCCTCATTCAATCTACACCGGTCGGTTAGCGTCTACGCAACCGGGGGGCCCGATGGTGCTGAAGCTCCGCTGCCCCTACGCTACACCGCATCGGCACCGCGTTCTCCGGTGCGGATCCGCACCACCTCCTCGACCGGACACACGAAGATTTTTCCATCCCCGGCCTCACCCGTCCGCGCGTTCTCGACGATCGCCTGGAGGACAGGCTCCACTGCCTCGCCATTCTCCACCACAAGCTCCAGCTTCACCTTCGGCAGGAACTCGATGCGGTACTGGCCCCCACGCCACTGTTGCACCAGTCCCTTCTGCTTCCCGTGACCTTTGACCTCGGTGAGCGTCATTCCCGGGTACCCCAGGAGCTCCAGTGCCTGCTTCACCGCGGAGACACGCTCAGGTCGTATGATTGCCTCTATCTTCTTCATCTGTTCGCCTCCATTGATGTCATCACCCGGTCCTCAGTGGTACGGAAGCTCATCGACCACCGTGAAGTTCGGGTACGCCCTGCCGCCATGCTCACCGATGTCCAGCCCCTCGATCTCTTCCTGAGGTGCGACGCGGATGCCGCGAAGAATCACATCCAGCAGCTTGAAGAGAACGAGTCCGAGTCCGAAGGCCCAGGCAAAGACCACTGCAGCGCCGATACCCTGTGCGATCAACTGACCCGCTCCACCTCCGTAGAACAGGCCGACCACCAT
>PWUO01000045.1 GCA_003562555.1 Dehalococcoidia bacterium | reverse complement strand
GCCTCCGCGCCTTCCTTGCCCTCGCCCGGTACCACAATCGCCCGAATGCGCTGCAGATCTGCGAACTGCTGCGCCTCGGGCGTCAGCGCTCCTGATACAAGGAGTATCTTCTCAAGGATACTGGCGTCATACGCCTTTGCGTCGAAGACCGAGACCCGGCTCAGCGTCACGTGCGGCGCGTTGATCTCATCGATGCCGAGCCGGTGTGTCACGAACCCGTCGTCGAACGTGGCCAGCGCATCGAACGTGTACTCTGCTCCCGAGCGGCCCTGCACCTTCGCGTTACGGTCGATCCTGTAACCCAGCGCCACGAGCGACTCCATGACGTCCGAGGTGCTGTTCCACTGCGTCAGGCTGGTCCTCTCGGGCAGCGACAATCTGGCAGGGGCCTCGAGGAATTCCTCAAGGCTCTCACTGGTGAACACGTGGATGCGCTGGTTCAGTGCGAATCGTGTGGCAACCTCATCAAGTGAGGGAAATGCGAGGAAGACCTTGTCCCGCAGACCGCAGTCGTAACATTTGTCGTCGAAACCGAACACAGCGCCGAGGCCGAGGGGGTTGCCGTCCGGCGACTCTGCTACCTCAACGGCGATGGTATAGGTCATGAAGCCGTCTTCCCGAATGGCCAGCAGGTCGAAGCGGTGGGTTGCGCCGGACTTGCCGATGCGTTCCACGTCTTCACCGTCCGTGTGCACGGTGTAGCCCTGCTCCACCAGCCGCTTCGCGAAGCGGTCGATCACCTTCTGGACACTGCTGTCCGTGAGAGGTTTCATTATTTCTGATGGTAACATAACTTCCATCACTGTGAACACGCGCGCGAGACTTTTTCGTATCTGTCATTAAGTTGTCCTTCGTGCCCGGTGCATGCCTTGGGCGTGTGATCCGAAGGAACACGCTGCATCCTCCTTATCGTCTACCACGCAAAGTGTGTGGATTCCTATTGACAAAGCTGTGCTTCGCTAAGACAATTGGTACTTAATGGCCAGGAGACTGGTTTCCTCGGTTGTCGCCTTCGCGCTCTTCGTGTCGTGCTTCACCGGCGTGCTGCTTCATCCCGGGACGGTTTCGGCGCAGTTCGAGCCGCTCAGGTGGTCGCCCATTCACACGCCGAGCGACGAGGATTTCTTCGTCGTCAGCCCCTCAGAGATCAGCGCGCTGGTGCTGGGTTCCTCCCAGGTCTGGTACGCCGCCGACATCCCGAACGAGAAGCTCTACAAGACCGAGGATGGGGGGCGCACGTGGGATGACGACATCATCGACAACCTGCTCGATGCCTTCCCTTCCGCGCCGACGCTGCCCGTCTGGGACCTTGCGGTTGCGCCGGATGATCCGGATTTTGTGATTGCGGTCACCGACAACCGCCAGGAACTCTATCTCTCCATTGACGGAGGGGAGGAGTGGGGGCACATAACCGACAGTGCCGACTGGGGAGCATCACTGCAGATAGCGGATGTGGCGATATCTCTGGAGGACGACAATGGTAATCGCGACATTGCGGTGGCGACGCGCGACCCTGATGACGGGATTACCGACGGCGACGTGTGGATTGCCCAGGACGTACAGCCACCGTTCCAATTCGTCTCTTGGGTGTCGCAGGGGCTGGACATGGACGTCAGCAGCGTCGCATTCTCTCCAAACTATTGGGACGACAGAATCGTGCTGGCAGTTGTGAGCGATGACGCAGGCACGTATCTGGCTACCGGACGTCGCGATTTCGACCTTAATACTATTTTCTTGGACGTCACTGTACCTCCACTTGTTCCGATTGGAGATAACACCGATGGACCGCTCGAGAACGAGCTCATCTACTCGTCTATTGTCGTTCCTCCGTCATACGATGGAGAGGTGGCCACACGTCGGATAGTCTATGTTGGCTACACCTCCGAACACGGCGAGGACGATGTGTATAAGATTGATGATACTTTCGTCTGGCCGATGGGTATTCCGATCAGGCCGGATCAGTCCGACATGCCGGTGTTCTCCATGGCTCTCCACGGTGGCCTGCTGATGGTCGGCGAGGTGGATGCGGATTCGGCCACGGGCCGGGCCAGGATTCACATCTGCGACAATCCCGCAGCGCCTGCGCCGACAAGCTACAACTGGTACGAGCCCGAGGTCCGGCCCTCCGGCGGCTACGGAACCGGGGTGGGCAATGCCATCGTGGCGTTTACGCCCGACGGAGCGTGGGCCGTATGCGGCACGAGCACGAACTCAGTGATCTCCGCAACCGACTGGGCCGACACCACGCTTCCGGGGCCGTGGAGTGGCAGCACGTTTGACGAGAGCGCCATCTCCCGCGCCGCGCGGGGCGACGACTACAGCATCTGGAACCAGATAAGCCTCATCGATACCGACATCGATGAGCTGGTGGACTACTCCCTCTGGCTCTCGGAGGGCGACAACATACTGTACCTTGCCTCCGTGGGGTCGGGCGGGAACGCGAACAGCATCTGGAGATCCTACGCTGAGGAGGAGGACGAGCTCGGCGAGCGATGGGAACGTATTGAGTACTTCGATTCTCCCAATGACATCCTCCTGCGCCGCACGCCGGGCACCGGCATCAGCGGCACTCTGTACTATGCCGTGCCCGACACCAACCTGTTGTACGAGTCCGGGAACAGGGGACAGACCTGGGAGCGCATCCGCAACTGTCCGGATGAGCTCACCGACGTGGCCATCGTGCACAGCGAGCGCATCTACGTCCTCACGGATGAGCTTCTTACCATAGGGAGAGTGGAGCAGATCCGGCAGTGGGAGGTCTGGCGCTGGACCTACGACATCGATACCGGGCTGGAGTCCGGCAACACGATCCGCTTCTTCGGAAACAATTTCATTTTCGTGGGAGACGATGGCGACGGCGAGATCGCCGTGTCGAAAGATGGCGGTGAGACGTTCGAGCTGCTGCCGGCACTGCCCCAGCCGGGCACGGTGCACTTCGTGCTGGATGGGGACTTCGCGCGCAACCGTACGCTGTACGCCGCTACCGAGACCGGGATGAGCGCCATTTACCGGTGGGTTATCGATGGCGCCACGACCTGGACCACGCTGCGGCCGCCGGATGGCGGCTTCTCCGGACTGGCACACACGAGGGGTGTGCTCTATGGCGCGTTCGGCGAGGGCGTGGACCGGACGCTCGTGCCCCGAAACCCGACGGTGAACGTCATCGACTGGGACAAGCTGACGGTTGGGCTCACTGCCGGGACCGACTTCCGGCCGGACTCGCTCCGCGTGACGACGAATGACATGGTCAGCCTGTGGGCCATTGATGACCGGTCCTACGACTACGAAGCCGAGATCGGGCGTCTCTGGGTGTACTCCGACACGTTTGTCGTGCCTACCCCGTGGCCGGTCTCTCCCGCACTGAACGAGGTGCTGGAGTGCGACATGTGCGGCTGCGACGCAGTGCCGTTCTGCTTTGAATGGAAGCCGCTGCCGAAGGCGGAGCTCTGGGATCTGTGGATCGCCATCGACGAGGAGTTTCGCTTCGTGATACACAAGGAAGAGGACATCCGGCCGGTGTGCTGCGATTCGCCCGGCATATGCGACTTCGAGCTGGACTTCGATTTCAACTGCGGCACGACCTACTACTGGCGCGTCCGCGCGACCAGCACCACCGAGCAGGAGCGCGTCCGCTCCCGCTGGTCGCCCCCGATGTTCTTCCTTGTGGCGGTTGGATCCACCGTGGATGGCATGCACGTAGCTCCTATTCTGAGGGCGCCGGAACCGGGGGCGTGGGATGTGCCCCGAAACCCGGAGTTCTCCTGGACCGGCTTCCAGTCGACCACGGTGTACGAGTTCGAGCTTGCCACCGACGAGCTTTTCCGGAACGTGCTCGCTCGGGAGCAACTCGACGGAACCGCGTTCGTCTATCCGGGCACGCTGGAGTGGGGCGAGACGTACTTCTGGCGCGCAAGGGCACTACGCCCTCATCCCAGCCAGTGGTCCGAGGCATCGTTCTCGGTGATGGACAAACCGCAGCCTCTCGAGCAACTGCACCTGCCCGAGCCACCGAGCCTGGTGATTCCCCCCGAGCAGCCTGCCGCGACGCCCCTATGGGTCTGGCTCGTCATCAGTACCCTCGCCTTCCTGATCCTGTGTGTTGTCGTCTACGTCGTGATCGACCGTCGCAGGTAGTCGAGGCCCAACGTGCTGCATGCGTGCATTTTCTGCCGGAAATAGAACTGTGTTCTATTGACAGACGGCCTTCGTATGGTAGTATGAGTCCGGTACATAGGTCCGGTACATAGGTCCTGTACAGGTACGGCATGAATAAGCGACGCTCCAATATCGAGATCATCGCGGAGATGCTGAAGGTCGGCGAGAACGGCGCGGGCAAGACCGAGCTGATGTACACGGTGAACATGAGCTACGCGCAGCTCCAGAAGTACCTCAAGTTCCTGCTCGGCAACGGGCTTATCCACAAGGTGGAGGTCGGAAATCCGAGCGTACGCTATCATGTGACCGAGAAGGGAGCCGAGCTCCTGAAGAGCATCACCACGGTGATGGATATCCTTGATATTGAGTTGTGAACGCTGACCCGGACACGTTATCCCATTCCGCCAGCACGGAAGCTACTAAGGAGGAACGAACTACCATGTCTGAGAAGAGAATGCTGGTCGTTGATGCCGACCTTGTGCGAAAGATAGACGAGAACAGGGGCGAGCTGAGCCGGTCAGAGTTCATCGACCTCCTCATCGAGGGTCAGTTGCGCGATAAGGGCGAGAATGGGAAACAGCCAGGACAACGTGACGATGTGGTGACGCGCGAAGAATTCGTGCAATTCCAGGAGGGAGCCAAGGAGCTGCTCCGCAGCTTTCTGGACTTCTTCATCAACTACGGACTGGAGCTCGGACGTGAGCCGCGCGACGAAGAGTTCGAGCAGCTCAGCCGCAAGCTCAGGTCCCTGGCACGATCACACCACGACTAGTCTTCCTGCCCTACACCACCAGTAACCGCCCCGGATTCCGGGGCGGTTTTCTTTGTGCGCCCTCACTGCCCGGCATCTCAACTAGAACTGTGTTCTAGAACACAACCTCTAGCCACGTCCCAGGACTATTGTCATAGTTACGAAGTACGGCAGTGTGCTGGCTGCCGGCAACGGTCCGGTGTGATGTGTGGCCGAACAGAGTGAACGACGGAGGTACGTAACAATGGCAAAACCAATAGATCTCCTGCGCGAGGGAAGGAAAGAGGAACTGTGGCAGATGTGCTGCGGCTT
>PWUO01000047.1 GCA_003562555.1 Dehalococcoidia bacterium | reverse complement strand
TCTACATCAGTGGCCCCTTCACCCGCGTATCGGGCGGAGCGCACCCCCGGCTCACCACCCAGCGCATCGACCTCCAGCCCTGAATCGTCCGCCAAGGTCAGCAGGCCAGACTGTGACGCGCACGTCACTGCCTTGAGTCGAGCGTTCTCCTCGTACGTGCTTCCGGTCTCCTCGACGTCGCCGGATATCCCTGCATCCTGAACCGACAGCAATTCAACATCCAGTCCATCAAGCAACGAGCGAAACTCGCTGATCTTGCCCCGGTTGGCACTCGCAATAAGCAGTTTCAATCCAGACTCAGCCACGCGATCCAAACCTCGCTGTTATTCTGTCGTTCATTTCGAGCATCGCAGTGTGTACTCCGCTCCATTCAGTAGTCGCTGATGCAGATCAAACGAGCGGATACTGCGCAGAATATCGGCCACCTGGCACACCTGCTTCCTCGAGGGGTTGCACACTGCATCGCAGCTCATGTTGATTCGACACACAAGCATAGCATCCTGCACTTACACGGTGCGGCAGCACCAGTTCTGGTCTCACGAGGCCCTTCCGAAGGGTGAACAGATGTGCGTTCGCGTACGCGGCACCGGGCAGGTTCATACACCTATGCGCGGTGAAGGACCTCGCGGGCCGCCACCACTCCTGACACCGAAGCCTGCACCAGACCACGACTGACACCCGCGCCATCGCCGACGGCGAACAGGTTCTCGATGCCGGTCTCCAGAGACGGAGTGAGTTCGAGCCGTACAGAGTAGAATTTGACCTCGACGCCATAGAGCAGGGTGTGCGGCGACGCGATCCCCGGCGCAAACCGGTCCAGTGCCTTCAGCATCTCGACGATGTCGGTGAGGTAGCGGTACGGCAACACGAAGCTGAGATCACCGGGAGTGGCCGCCGCCAGTGACGGACGAACAAGACTTCGGCCGAGGCGCGCCTCGGTGGTACGCCTTCCCTCCAGCAGATCTCCCAGTCTCTGCACCAGCACCCCACCGCTCAGCAGGTTCGCAAGCCTCGCGAGGTACTTGCCGTACGCGATCGGCTCATGAAACGGTTCGGTGAACGAGGTGGAGACAAGCACCGCGAAGTTGGTGTTCGGGGTGACACGCTCCGCATAGCCGACACCATTCACCGTGACGACCGGATCATCACCACCCGTCGCCTCCATCACCACATCGCCATTCGGACACATGCAGAACGTCCGCACGCGGTCATCGAAGGTCGACGAGTAATACTCCAGCTTCGCCTCGTACAGCACGCGACAGAGTTCTTCGGTCACGGGAGCGGGCACCTCAACTCTGACGCCGACGTCGACCGGATTGGACTCAACAGACAGCCCGTGGTCCCGTGCCAGTCCCGTGAGCCAGTCGGCCCCTTCGCGGCCGGGGGCGCAGATGACGAAACGGCCCTGGTGCGTCTCTCCCGAGGCCATCCGCACACCGGTCACACGCCTGCCATCGCATTCGATGCCGGTCACGTTGGCGCGACTCCTTATGTCGATTCTCGAGCACAGGTGAGCCCGCATGGCCTCCAGGACACGACGACAGTACTCACAGCCAAGGTGACGAAGCCTCACCGGCACGAGCCGCAACCCGGCCAACATCGCCCGGTTGACCAGTGGCTCAACCTCGGAGCCCACACCAAACACGCGATCAGGCGCACCGAAGCGGACGTAGATGGAATCGACGTACTCTATGAGCTCCTGCAGCGTTTCACCATCGAGTACCGTGCTCAGCAGACCGCCGACTTCCGGAGTAAGCGTGAGTTTGCCGTCGCTGTACGCACCGGCTCCACCGAAGCCGCTCACCATGCTACAGGGGCGGCAGGAGACACATTTCTCGGCACGACCTGCGATGGGACAAATGCGCTCCTCTAGGTCACGTCCCTTCTCCAGCAACAGAACACGAAGGCCGGAATCAGCGAGTTCAAGCGCCGCAAATATGCCGGCCGGCCCCGCACCCACGATGATCGCGCCGTATTCAGATCTCCGCATCTCGGTCATACAACCTCAGTCTCCCCTATACTACGATTGTATGAGGCACACAAGGCACGGTCAATTGGCAAGGCGAGACGTTGCCGAGTGTGTGGTGCGCCGAGGTTCGTAACCATACGCCAGTTGATCCGACCGATGCGGGTCCGTGAAGTGCTAGGATAGATGCGCATGACGTCGAAGCATCCCGGCCGCTCCACGATGTCGGAGCTCAAGAACACGCTCCGTCAGCACGACATGCGCGCCAACAAGCGCATGGGTCAGCACTTCCTTGTGGACCGGGGCATTCTCAGATCAATCGCCGCTGCCGCGCACCTCACCGGTGATGACACCGTGATTGAGGTGGGTCCCGGCACCGGGCTGCTCACGTCGGAGCTGCAGACACTCAGCGGTGAGGTCATCGCAGTGGAACTGGACAGACGGATGGTGGCGTTGCTGCGCGACACATTCATGGCAATGGACAACGTGACCGTGGTGGAGGCTGACATCCTAACCCTGTCTCCAGCCGATCTTCTCTCACATCACAGCACACGGGGAGCGTCGCGGTACAAGATGGTGGCCAACCTTCCGTACTACATCACTTCGCCGGTGCTGCGTCATTTCCTGCATTCGGATGCCCGCCCGGAACTCCTGGTAGTGATGGTGCAGGAGGAGGTGGGGCGGGCCATCATGGCGAAGCCGGGAGACATGAGCCTTCTGAGCGTGAGCGTGCAGACGTTCGCCCGCCCCTCGGTGGTTCGCCGCGTCTCGGCACGCTCCTTTCATCCCCCACCGAAGGTTGACTCCGTCGTCCTGCGTCTCGAGACTGTGCCGTCGCCCCCCATCACAACCGGAGAGATTCCGGGATTCGTTGACTTCGTCGGTGCGGGCTTCCACTCGCCTCGAAAGCAGTTGCGAAACTCGTTCGGTCACGGGCTCTCCCTGCCGCGTGCACAGATCGAGGAGTTGCTGTCGGGCGGCGGGATCGACCCCACACGACGACCGGAGACTCTCACGGTTGAGGAGTGGGTTCGCCTGTGGCAGCTATACGGGAAGATGGCCCCCGGAGAGTTGCCATGTTGACCAGCCATGCACCGGCAAAACTGAACCTGGTGCTCGAGGTCCTGGACAGAAGTGACGGGTATCACGATATTTGCAGCATCGCCCAGACCATAGACCTGTGCGACACCCTTACTTTCGAGCCGGCGGATGACATCCGGTTCACGTGCAGCGAACCGAAGCTGCTGGAGCACAATCTGGTGCCGCGCGCGGCGCGCCTACTTCGCGAGCGCTGCGGAATCTCAACAGGCGTTCACCTACATCTGGAGAAGCGGATACCGTGGGCAGCAGGACTGGGCGGCGGCAGTTCCGATGCGGCTGCAACACTGCTCGCGCTCAACAGGATGTGGCGGGTGGGATTGCAGCGTGACCAGCTCGTCGAGACCGGTGCGCTCCTCGGCTCGGACGTACCACTGTTCATCCTCGGCGGCACTGTGCTCGTCGAAGGACGCGGCGAGCGGGTGGCCGCACTACCAAACCATCCCAAAATGCACGTGGTCCTGCTGTCGCCTCATGCCACACCACCGGACGGAAAGACTGGCCTGCTCTACCGCCAGCTCAATCCGGATATGTTCACGACCGGGCAGTTCGTTCGCGCCGCCGTATGGGAGCTGGAACATAACAGGCGTGTCCCTGAGGAACTGATGTTCAACGTGTTCGAGAAGGTGGCCGACATCGTGTTCCCCGATCTGGTGCGCGACCGTGATGTGTTGCAGGATGCCACCGGAACGAAGGCGCATCTATCTGGATCCGGGCCGACCCTGTACGCACTGCTCGACAGCGGGAACGCGGCGGAGCAGGCCGCGGCGCGACTGCGCCGCAATGGACGAACCTCGTTCGCGGCGGCGATTACAGGGCCGACTGCGGCGTCATAGTCAGTGGTGTGCATCGGACACCGGACAGGTAACACACGGGCGCGCCGGGATGCCACCTCAGTGCCGGCTAGCTCGATTCCTTGAACAGCCGAAGGGCAAGTGACTCCTCATCACTCCGGGAGGCAACCTCGCCATTCAGCCTGGCGGCACGGAGTGCCGAAAGAATGCGGCCGAGTATCGGGCCTTCAGGAATGCCGAGCGACCGCAGGTCTGACCCGATAAGCGTCGGACGGACGGAGCGCAGTCGCCTCAGGTACCTGTACACGTTCTCACGCGCCATGGGCCGCATGAACAGAAGTTCGGCCGTCAGCAACGAAGCCTGACTGTAACCGTGCAACAGATCGAACACTTCCGAAGGGGAGCGATCGGGACTGTCAATCTGCATCTCCATCGCGGAGAGGGAGACCACGTCCGCCAGCGGATCGAATGCACGTCGCGGCATATTGAGCCTCGTGGCGAGGTCCTCAGCCTCCCCGGCAGTCATGCCCCACCCAAGGAGACACCAGCAGATGGTCTCAAGCTGGGGCGCCGACGGCAGTCCGCGCCTGGCGCGCATCAGTGCCTCGGCCTTGTCAGCACCGAAGTGCAGTGACGGATGAATCGTCGCGAGTACTCCCAGCGTGTCGAGCCTGGACAGTGCCTGTTCCGGCTCATCCTCCGCAAAGGTACGTTCGAACTCATGCCGCACACGGTCCGCACTTATGCACTCAAGAGACCGGATGTCACGATTCAGCAGGTCGAGCGTCTTCCGTTCGAACACGAAGCCGAAGCGCTGTTCATAACGGACGCCTCTCAGTATTCTCGTGGCATCATCGGTGAAGCTCGATTCATGCAGCACGCGCAGCAGTCCGTGCTCGAGGTCTGAACGGCCGCCGTGAAGATCGAGAAGCTGCCCCCGGCGTAAGTCGTCGAGCGTCAACGCCATGGCGTTCACCGTGAAGTCGCGCCGCACCAGGTCATCCTGGATAGTTCCAGGGCGAACGGTGGGCAACGCCCCGGGCCTTTCATACGACTCAGACCGGGCGGTGGCCAGGTCGATATGATAGATGCCCAGTCCAATCGTCGCGGTCCCAAAGGCGGTATGGATTACGGGTGGCGTCTCATCCTCACCAGCCGCTGCACGCGCCACGGCGGGGGCATCTCCTTCCACCACTACGTCGAGGTCGTAGCTCATACGCCCGAGCAGGAGGTCGCGCACCGGCCCTCCTACGAGATACGCCTGATAGCCGAGGCTGGTCGCGCACGTCCCTACGCGTAAGAGCTGATCCCGGGCCGCAGGAGTGAGCCATCTGTCCAGTTCTGCTGAGAGATTCATTCACGGGACCATACAAACCTGT
>PWUO01000051.1 GCA_003562555.1 Dehalococcoidia bacterium | reverse complement strand
CGGATCGCGGACTTGTTCATGGTCTTATTCTGGAACGGAATCTGCGGCGGCAGGGCGTCGTTGAACAGGATGCGGCCCACCGTCGTTTGCAACATCTCACCATCGTGTCTCACGCGAACCTCGGCACCCAGATCGACGACGCCCACCTCATACGCCAGCTTGGCATCCTCGAAGCTGCTGAACGATTTGCCCTCTCCCTTCACCTTGGGCTTGGGGATGGTGAGGTAGTAACAGCCAAGCACGATGTCGAGACTTGGAGCAGTAACCGGCATGCCGTTGCTGGGAAGAAGCATGTTGTACACGCTCAGCATGCGCTCGCGCACTTCCTGAATTGCGGCTTTCGACAGCGGCACATGAACGGCCATCTGGTCGCCGTCAAAGTCCGCATTGAACGCAGTACACACCAATGGATGCAACTGGAACGCATCTCCGTCGATAAGCACCGGTTCAAAGGCCTGAATGCTGAGCCGGTGCAGTGTCGGTGCCCGGTTGAGCATCACCGGCCGCTCCTTCACCACCTCCTGCAAGAGGTCCCAGACCTCGGGCCGGGCCCGCTCGACCTGTCGGCGCGCGACCTTCACGTTGTTTGCATAGCCGCGCTCCATCAGCTTGTGCATGATGAACGGCTTGAACAGTTCCAGGGCGACGCGACGCGGAATGCCGCACTGATGCAACTTGAGGTCAGGCCCCACTACAATGACGGAACGTCCGCTGTAATCCACCCGCTTACCAAGCAGGTTCTGCCTGAAGCGTCCCTGCTTGCCCGCCAGCATCGCCGACAATGACTTGAGCGCGTGGTTGTTCCCGGTCGTTACGACCCGTCCGCGGCGGCCGTTGTCCACCAGCGCGTCGACTGCCTCCTGCAGCATGCGTTTCTCGTTCCTTATGATAGCCTCGGGCGCGCCGAGGTTCATCAGGCGTCGCAGTCGATTGTTTCGATTGATGACTCTACGGTACAGATCGTTGAGATCACTGATCACAAACCTGCCGCCATCGAGCTGTACCACCGGGCGCAGCGAAGGCGGCAGCACCGGTAGAACAGTGAGGATCATCCACTCAGGGCGGTTTCCGCTTTCGCGCAGCGCCTCGACCAGTTGCAGCTTCTTGCTGAGCTTGTCGTACAGCTGCCTCGATGCCGTGCGTATGTCCTCCAGCAGCTTCTCGTGAAGCTTTTCGATATCAAGAGCGCGCAACACTTCGAGGACAGCCTCGGCCCCCATCCCTGCATGGAACAGGTCGCCCGCCTTGTCCTTCAGATCGCGGTGCTCCTCTTCCGTCAGGAGCTGATTGCGCTTGATACCACGAATCTTCTCCGCATCCTCGCCACGTCCCTGCTCCATGAGATCCTTGGCCTTGGCCTCAATGCCATCCTCATCGACTGATATCACAAGATACCTCGCGAAATAGATGACTGACTCGAGGTTCTTGGGAGAGAGGTCCAGCAGGATACCCAGCCAGCAGGGCACGAGCTTCGCGAACCATATGTGGGTCACGGGAGCCGCCAGCTCTATGTGCCCCATGCGCTCGCGGCGTACGCTCGAGTGAGCTACTTCCACGCCACACTTGTCACAAATGACGCCCTTATACCGGATCTTCTTGTACTTGCCGCAATGACACTCGTAGTCCTTCACAGGGCCGAAAATCCTCTCGCAGAAGAGGCCATCCCGCTCGGGCTTGAGAGTCCGATAGTTGATAGTCTCCGCCTTGGTCACCTCTCCGTGGGACCAGCTGCGAATCTGATCCGGCGAAGCCAGACTTATCTGAATAGCACTGATGTCATCAAACTGAACCATTTATGCAGACCTCTCTCTACAGTATTGACTTGAGGCGAGGCGTCACATCACAGTTGATGCTGATTGTCTCTTCCTCTTCGAGGCTTCGTGTCACCGATGATGTTGATCTTCTCTTCCTCTTCGTTGAGCAACTCAACGGCGAAGCCCATGGCCCGGAGCTCCATGAAGAGCACCTTGCAGGCCTCCGGAATACTGGGGCTCTGAACATCCTCGTTCTTGATGATGGATTCATACGCCCGGGCACGCCCTACGATGTCATCCGACTTCACCGTCAACATCTCCTGCAGGGTGTGAGCGGCTCCATAGCCTTCGAGCGCCCATACCTCCATCTCACCGAACCGCTGACCACCGAACTGTGCCTTACCACCAAGCGGCTGTTGGGTGATGAGGGAGTACGGTCCCGTTGACCTGGCATGGACCTTGTCCTCAACGAGGTGTATTAGCTTCATCATGTACACGCCGCCGATCGTAATCGGCTGGTCGAACGCATCCCCTGTCTTTCCATCCCTGACAACCATCTTGCCATAGGTCGGTGGGAATATCCTGCGCTCTTCGTATACTTTCTTGATGGTAGCGGCCAGTTCCTCGTCCGAGCTCTCCCGCCCTTCAATGCCCAGTGACTCAAGCCACAGGCAACCGGCGGCACGTTTGGCGACACCGGTAAGACTTGGATCCATCACCTCATCGGGGTCGAATCCGTTTTCTGACAGCCATGCGTTCAGTTTCTCCTGATCCACCGAACACGCGACTTTGGGGTCTATGTTCACCGCCTGCGCACGCCACGCCATCCACACGCGGCTGAGTTCGTCCTCGATCTGCGCGGTGCTCGCCCCACCGAAGATCGGGTTAACCGCACGGAATCCGAATACCCGCGCCGCCCAACCGAGATGCGACTCCAGTACCTGTCCGATATTCATTCGAGACGGCACGCCCATCGGGTTGAGTACGATATCCACCGGCGTACCATCCGGCAGGAACGGCATATCCTCTTCAGGAAGTACGATGGATACGACGCCCTTGTTGCCATGGCGACCAGACATCTTGTCGCCGATTGACAGCTTGCGCCGCTGCACCACCCACACTCGTACCAGGCGATTCACGCCAGCTGGCAACTCATCGTGGTTCTCTCGAGAGAACACACGCATCGACAGCACACGTCCCCTCGCACCCGGAGGCATACGCAACGAGCTGTCCTTCACATCTCTGACCTTCTCGCCGAAGATAGCACGGAGCAGCTTCTCCTCTGTGGAAGGCTCCGTCTCACCCTTGGGAGTTATCTTCCCAACCAGGATGTCCCCAGGCTTGACCTCGGCACCGATGCGAACGATGCCCTCATCGTCGAGGTTGCCGAGACTGTCCTCACTTACGTTCGGGATGTCCCGGGTTATCTCCTCGGGTCCGAGCTTGGTATTGCGCTCCTGAGTCTCATACTTCTCGATGTGAATCGAGGTGTAGACATCATCCTTGACCATCCTGTTGCTGACGATGATGGCGTCCTCGTAGTTGTACCCACGCCAGCTCATAAACGCGCATACGACGTTTCGCCCGAGAGCAAGTTGGCCGTCCTGCAACGACGAGCTGTCCACGAGGATCTGGCCTGTCTCCACACGGTCGCCCTTGCGTACAAGCGGCCGCTGATCGATGCAGGTGCCCTGGTTCGTCCTTACGAACCGTTCCAGCTTATACTTGTGCAGGTCACCGCGGTCATCCTGGACAACGATCTCCGCTCCCGTGACCGAGGTCACCGTGCCGCTACAGTCAGCGAACAACGCCTGTCCGCTATAGCGCGCCACCTCTCTCTCCATCCCGGTGGACACCAGGGGAGCCTCAGGCCGGAGCAACGGGACTCCCTGCCGCTGCATGTTCGATCCCATCAGCGCCCGGTTTGCGTCATCGTGCTCCAGAAACGGAATCAGAGCCGCGGACACGCTGAAGATCTGCTTGGGCGACACATCCATGAGGTCCACCTTGTCCTGCCCCTCGCGGAAGTAACGCGCGCCACGCTTCACATCAACTCGCTCATCGACGAACTCGCCATACTCGTTAAGTCTGACGTTCGCCTCAGCGATACTGTACTGCTCCTCCTCATCTGCGGTGAGGTTCTTTACATCGGTAGCCACATACGAGGCAATGCTCACATTTCGGGGCGACAGCGCCGCAATGCGGCTCGCAACGTCGGCATCAACACGCGTTCCCGCGGCTGCAACAATGGTTCCGTCGTCAGCAACCACATCTTCCCTCAGCAGCCTCCCCGCCAACTGCCCCGAGTCCGAAGAAAGCTCATGCACCACCTTGCGGTACGGAGTCTCGACGAACCCGAACTTATTGATCGAGGCGTAGGTTGCGAGCGTACCGATAAGTCCGATGTTCGGGCCTTCAGGAGTCTCGATGGGACACAGGCGTCCATAGTGTGAGTGATGCACATCGCGCACCTCGAATCCAGCGCGATCACGGGACAGACCTCCCGGGCCCATCGCAGACAGTCGCCTCTTGTGCGTCAACTCGGCCAGAGGATTCGTCTGATCCATGAACTGAGACAGCTGAGACCTGCCGAAGAATTCCTTGATGGCGGCAGTTACGGGGCGAATGTTGATGAGGGCCGACGGAGTGGCGGCCTCGGAACCGAGGATACTCATCCTCTCCTTGACAGCACGCTCCAGCCGCAGGAGTCCCACGCGGAACTGGTTCTGCAACAGGAATCCAACGCCCTGCGCCCGCCGGTTACCAAGATGATCGATGTCATCCGGCGTCTCACGGCCGTTATTGAGCAGGATAATATGCCGCACTATCTGTACGAGATCGTCAGGCGTCAGGCCGAGATAGTCACTGGGCACTTCCACTCCCAGCTTCTTGTTCAGCTTGTAACGTCCCACCTCTCCAAGACTGTAGCGACGCGGATTGAACAGGAAATTGTTCAACAGCGTCTTGGCGCTGTTAAGGCTCGGCGGCTCGCCGGACGAGAGTTTCCGGTAGATGTCCACAAGCGCGTCCTGATGACTTCGAATGTGCGGATCGCGCTCGATAGTCGACGACATGTACTGATGGTCAGGTGTGGTGTCCACATCCTGAAATAGGTTCATCAGGTCATCATCGGTGCTGTACTGCTGATCCACCGCACGAAGCAGGGTGCTCGCGGTAAGCTTGCGCTTGCCGCTGACACGAACGGAGAGGACATTTCGGCTCGACGTATCGAAGTCCAGCCACGCACCACGCTCAGCAACCAGTTTCCCGAATCCAAGCTGTCGTCCACTCACCGGGTCCCGTGCCAGCGTGAAGTACACGCCGGGGAACCGGGTCAACTGACTTACGACCACTCGTTCGGCACCGGAGATTATGAACGTGCCCGCATCGGTCATCAGGGGGAAATCGCCGAAGAACAGCTTCTCTTCCTTGATCTCTCCGGTTTCCTTGATCAGAAGCCTCACAAGGACGCGAAGAGGCGCCGAATACGTCATGCCCCTTTCAAGACATTCCTGAACCGAATGCTTGG